>NZ_JBHTSA010000111.1:0-25301 GCF_042795405.1 Streptomyces sp. NPDC056480
CGACGGCCACGCTGCCGACCTGGATCTGGCGGCTCTTGCGCCGCTCGGCGAGCCGGGTCGGGACGGTCGGGATACCGAGAGAAATCGCGGTCATCTTTTGTGCAACCTCAAGGTTGTGCGTCGGCGGGCTCAGGTCTCCGAGGTTACCGCCCCGGGGGCGGGGGGCCGGACACCACCGTGTCCGGCCCCCCTGTGGGCTACGTGATCTTCACCGGGTTGACGAGGTCGGCGGCGAGGACGAGCAGCGTGAAGCAGACGAAGACCCCGGCCACCACGTACGCGGCGGGCATCAGCTTCGCCACGTCGAAGGGGCCCGGGTCGGGGCGCTTGAAGATCCGGGCCGTGTGACGGCGTACGGACTCCCACAGGGCACCCGCGATGTGACCGCCGTCGAGCGGCAGCAGCGGGAGCATGTTGAACAGGAACAGCGACACGTTGAACCCGACGAGCAGGTTCATGAACATCACGAGGATCGTCGTCGGCGGGGCCTCGACGGTCATCAGTTCACCGGTGATGCGGGCGGCGCCGACGACACCGACCGGCGAGTCGTCCGCGCGCTCGCCGTCGCCGAAGGTGGCGTCCCACAGGCCGGGGATCTTGCCCGGGAGGGCGATGACCGAGTGGACGCCGTTCTCCAGGAGGTCGCCCATGCGGTCGGTGGTCTCGCCGAAGCTGAGGGGCGCGACCTCGGTCTTGGAGGCGAAGCCGAGGTAGCCGGCGGCGACGTACCTGACCGGCTGGACGACCTTGCCGTCCTCGTCCTTCGCCAGCACCTTGTTGGCGACGAGGTCGGGGTGCAGCTCGACGCGCTGCCCGGCCCGCTCGACGGTGATCGTCGCGGGGCCGATGGTGTCGCGGATGCGGTCGGAGAGCGTGTCCCAGTCGCCCACCGGCGTGCCGTTGAAGGCGACGATCTTGTCGCCGTCCTTCAGACCGGCCTTGAAGGCCGGTGAGACGGGGTCGCCGGCGGCGCACTTGTCGCGCTTCTCGTCCTGCTCGATCACGCACTTCTGGACGCCCGCGACCTGCGTCGTCTGGCCCTCGATGCCCAGCGTCATCATCGAGCCGAAGAACAGCGCCACCGCCAGGACCAGGTTCATGAACGGTCCGGCGAACATCACGATCACGCGCTTCCACGGCTTGCGCGTGTAGAAGAGCCGGGTCTCGTCGCCGGGCTTGAGCTCCTCGTACGAGGCCTCCCGGGCGTCCTCGATCATCGAGCGCCAGGGCGAGGTGGAACGGGCCTCGATCTTGCCGTCCTCGCCGGGCGGGAACATGCCGATCATGCGGATGTAGCCGCCGGCCGGGATGGCCTTGATGCCGTACTCGGTCTCGCCGCGCCTCTTCGACCAGATCGTGGGGCCGAAGCCGACCATGTACTGCGGCACGCGGATGCCGAAGAGCTTGGCCGTGGAGAGGTGGCCCAGCTCGTGCCAGGCGATGGAGACGAGGAGGCCGAGGGCGAACAGCACGAGGCCCAGGACGTAAAGGAGCATTTCGGTCATGCGCGGGCCTCCGCTGTTGCCTTCGCTGCGAGCTCTCGGGCCCGGGCGCGCGCCCAGGTCTCCGCTTCGAGGACGTCCGGCACGGTGAGGGAGGTTCCCGCGACGGGAACGCCGTGCTCCGCGACGACCGCTGTGACGGTATCCATGATTCCGTTGAACGGCAGCCGTCCGGCGAGAAACGCCTCGACGCACTCCTCGTTGGCCGCGTTGAAGACGGCGGGGGCCGTGCCGCCCAGCTCGCCGACGTGCCGGGCCAGGCCGACCGACGGGAACGCCTCGGTGTCGAGCGGGAAGAACTCCCAGGTGGAGGCCTTGCTCCAGTCGAAGGCGGGGGCCGCGTCCGGGACCCGCTCGGGCCAGCCGATGCCGATGGCGATCGGGCCGCCCATGTCCGGCGGGGTGGCCTGGGCGAGCGTGGAGCCGTCGGTGAACTCGACCATCGAGTGCACGTACGACTGCGGGTGGACGACGACCTCGATGCGGTCGAAGGGGATGTCGTAGAGGAGGTGCGCCTCGATGACCTCCAGGCCCTTGTTGACCAGGGTGGCGCTGTTCACCGTGATCACCGGGCCCATGGCCCAGGTCGGGTGGGCGAGCGCGTCCTCGCGGGTGACGTCGGCGAGCTGCGCGCGCGTCCGGCCGCGGAACGGGCCGCCCGAGGCGGTGACGACCAGCTTGCGGACGTCGGCGCGGGTGCCCGCGGCGAGCGCCTGGAAGAGGGCCGCGTGCTCGGAGTCGACCGGGATGATCTGGCCGGGCTTCGCGAGCGCCTTCACCAGGGGGCCGCCGACGATCAGCGACTCCTTGTTGGCGAGGGCGAGGGTACGGCCGGCCTCGAGGGCGGCCAGGGTCGGCGCGAGGCCGATGGAGCCGGTGATGCCGTTGAGGACGGTGTGGCACGGCGAGGCGGCGAGCGCGGTGGCCGCGTCGGGGCCGGCGAGGACCTCGGGCAGCGGCTCGGAGCCGTACAGCGCCTTCAGGGCCGTACGGAGCTCCTCCACCACGTCCTCGCGGGCCACGGCGACCGCGGCGACCTTCAGCCGGTGCGCCTGCTCGGCGAGCAGCGCGACCCGGCCGCCCGAGGCGGCCAGGGCGGTGACCCGGAAGCGGTCGGGGTTGCGCAGCACCAGGTCGATGGCCTGCGTGCCGATGGACCCGGTCGAGCCGAGGACGACGATGTCCCGGCGTCCTTCGGAGACGTCGAAGGCGATATGGGGGTCGGCGAGAGGAGAGGGGCGGTCGCTCATGCCCCCCATTCTTGCCGCAAACGCCGTGCGGTCTTCACGGGGTGTGGACGAACGTGTCGAAGACCCGGTGGAAGTCGGGGAACGTCTTCTTCACACAGCCGGGGTCGTCGAAGGCGATGCCGGGCGTGCGCAGGGCGGTGACCGCGAACGACATGACGATCCGGTGGTCGCCGTGGGTGGCGATCTCCACGGGTCCGGCAGGCGTTCCCGGGTGGATCTCGATCCAGTCGGGGCCGGTCTCGACGGTGATGCCGAGGCGGCGCAGGTTCTCGGCACAGGCGTCGAGGCGGTCGCACTCCTTGACCCGGGTGTTGGCCACGTCCTCGATGCGGACCGGGCCGTCGGCGAAGGGCGCGATCGCGGCGAGGGTCGGCATGGTGTCGGAGATGTCCCGCATGTTGACCGTGAGGCCGCGCAGGGTGCCGGTGGAGCGGACGGTGGTGCCCGTGGCGGTGACGTCGACGTCGGCACCCATCCGGCGCAGCACGTCGACGAAGCCGAGGTCGCCCTGGAGGGCGCCGGTGCCGAGACCGGGGACGGTGACGGAGCGGCCGGGTTCGAGCGCGGCGGCGGCGAAGAAGTAACTGGCGGTGGAGGCGTCGGGCTCGATGCCATAGGTACGGGCGCGGTAGCCGGTGGGGGCGACGCGGTAGGTACGGCCGCCGTCCCGGCCTCGCTCCTCGCCGATCTCGGCTCCGAAGTCGCGCATCATCGCGAGGGTGATCTCGACGTACGGCTCCGAGACCAGGTCGGTGACGGTGATGTCGAGGCCCTCGGCGGTGAGCGGGCCCAGCATGAGGAGGGCCGTCAGGTACTGCGAGGACTGACCGGCGTCCAGGGTCAGGGCGCCGCCCTTCACGCCGTGGGCGTGGACGTCGAGCGGGTGGTGCCCCTCCTGCCCTCCGTGCCGGAGGTCGACGCCGAGCTCGCGCAGGGCGGTGCTGAGCGGGCCCAGGGGGCGCCGGCGCATCTGGGCGGAGGCGTCGAAGCGGTAGGTGCCGTGGCCGGCGGCGGCGAGGGTGGGCAGGAAGCGGGCGGTGGTGGCGCCGTCACGGCAGTAGACGTCGGCGGAGTCCGCGCCGGGGCCGGCGGGGCGGCCCTCGATGTGCCAGGCGTCGTCCTCACGGCGGACGGTGTACCCGAGGGCGGCCAGCCCCTCGGCGAAGCCCTCGGTGTCGTCGGAGACGAGGGGCCGGAGCAGGGTGGTGGTGCCCTCGGCCGCGGCGGCGAGGAAGAGCGCGCGGGCGGTCACGGACTTGGAGCCGGGGATGTGGATGACGGTCACGGGATCATCCTGCCGTCCCGTCCCGCCGGGTGGACCCGCGTCCCGCATGGCGGAACACCCTGTCCGCGCCGGCCGCCCGGACCGGCCCGGACGCCGCTCCGTCCCGGGGCCGGTCCGGGCGCCCGTCCGGGGATCGGGCTCTAGGAGGAGCGGCCCTCGACCGGGTCGCCCACCTGGACCTCGGCCCAGCGGGCCGGTGCTCCTTCCCGGGCCTCCACGCACAGGTAGAGGCGGCAGGTCACGGCGTCGTCGCTCAGGACGACGAGCTGGCCGAGCCGTCCCGTCGCGGGCAGCGGCGCGAGGGTGTCAGGGGCGTCGGACAGCCGGGGCGAGAGCTCGATCTGGGCGCCTTCCACCGAGCTGAAGACACCGCCCACCTCCGTACCGGACTCGGCGCGGAGGCCGACCTCGCTCCTGCTCGCCGCGATGACTCCGGGGCCGTCCTTGCTCTCCCCGACGACACCCGCGCCGGTCGCCTTCGACACCCCGTGCACACCTTCGCTGAAGAGCGTCTCGCCCCGCACGCCGGTCTCGCCCCGGCCGCGCACTCCGCACGTTGATCCGCTGCCGATCACGCCGATCTCACCGAACCCGGCCACTCCGGGAGAGTGCGTGGACGCCTCCCCGACACCGAGCACGCCCGCGCGCGTCTCCAGCTCCTTCGTCACGTCCCGGGCTGCGGGCCGGGCGTACCCGGCCACGCCGGTCACCCCCAGCCCGACCAGGCCGCCGCTGTCCTCGGAGGTCGTCTCGGCCGTCGCGTCGGTGTCCGCCATCGTGGGTCTCTCTCCTGGTGTCCCGGTGCCCGTGGAACTGCCCCGCCCACGCTAGGAGCGGCCCCGGACCGCGACCACCGGGGCTGCTCCAAGCGGCCGAGCAACGCGCACCGGGCCACGGAGCCGTTCCCTTGTGGACGGCGGGTTGAGACCCCTCCGACGCGGACGGCGGTCAGGGCACGCGGCGGTGGACGTTCTCCTCGGCCGACGGGCCGGGCGTGGCGTCCGCGATCCAGGGGCCGTCGTCGCTCGGGTCGACGACGCCCTCCTCCAGCCAGGTGTACCGGCCGGTGAGCACACCGTCGGCGACGCGCCGGTCGACGTCGTCGGTGTTGGACCAGAGGCGTCCGAAGAGTTCCTCGATCCGCAGCCGGGCCTGCCGGCAGAACGCGTCCGCGAGCTGGTGCGCCTCGCGGCCGTGGTCGCCGTTGGTGCGCAGCAGTTCGGCCCGTACACAGGCCGCGCTCATCGCGAAGAGCTCCGCGCCGATGTCGACGATCCGGCCGAGGAAGGCCTGCTTGAGCTCCATCCGGCCCTGCCAGCGGGACATCGCGTAGAAGGTGGAGCGGGCCAGCTTGCGCGAGGTCCGTTCCACGTAGCGCAGATGTACCGCCAGCTCGCCGAACTCACCGTACGAGCCGGGCAGTTGCCCCGGCCCCGTCACGAGTCCCGGCAGCCAGCGGGCGTAGAAGCCGCCCGCCCGCGCGCCGGCCTTCGCCTTGTCGCCGAGCGACTTCCCGGGGTCGATGAGGTCCCCCGCGACGGAGAGGTGGGCGTCGACGGCCTCGCGGGCGATCAGCAGGTGCATGATCTCGGTCGAGCCCTCGAAGATCCGGTTGATCCGCAGGTCGCGCAGGACCTGCTCGGCGGGGACGGCGCGTTCGCCGCGGGCGGCGAGCGAGTCGGCGGTCTCGTAGCCGCGGCCGCCCCGGATCTGGACGAGTTCGTCGGCGATGAGCCAGGCCATCTCGGAGCCGTACAGCTTCGCGAGGGCGGCCTCGATGCGGATGTCGTTGCGGTCCTCGTCGGCCATCTGGGAGGCGAGGTCGACGACCGCCTCCAGGGCGAACGTGGTGGCCGCGATGAAGGAGATCTTGGTGCCGACGGCCTCGTGCCGGCCGACCGGCCCGCCCCACTGCTCGCGGACGCCCGCCCACTCGCGGGCGATCTTCAGGCACCACTTCCCGGCGCCCGCACAGGCGGCGGGGAGCGAGAGCCGGCCGGTGTTGAGGGTGGTGAGGGCGATCTTGAGGCCGGCGCCCTCGGGGCCGATGCGGTTCTCGGCGGGGACCCGGACGCCGTGGAAGCGGGTGACGCCGTTCTCGAGGCCGCGCAGGCCCATGAAGGCGTTGCGGTGCTCGACGGTGATGCCGGGCGAGCCGGCCTCGACGACGAAGGCGGTGATGCCGCCGGGACGCCCGTCCGAGGCGGGCACGCGCGCCATGACGACGAGCAGGTCGGCGATGACGCCGTTGGTGGTCCAGAGCTTCACGCCGTCGAGGACGTACGTGTCCCCGTCGGGTACGGCCGTGGTGGCCAGCCGCGCCGGATCGGAACCGACGTCCGGCTCGGTCAGCAGGAACGCGGAGATGTCCGTACGGGCCAGCCGGGGCAGGAACGCGTCCTTCTGCTCCTGGGTGCCGAAGAGTTTCAGCGGCTGCGGTACGCCGATCGACTGATGCGCCGAGAGCAGCGCGCCGACCGCCGGGCTCGCGGAGCCGACGAGGGCGAGGGCCCGGTTGTAGTACAGCTGGGTGAGGCCGAGACCGCCGTACTTGCGGTCGATCTTCATGCCGAGCGCGCCGAGCTCCTTCAGCCCGGCGATCGTCTCGTCGGGGATGCGGGCCTCGCGTTCGATGCGGGCGCCGTCGATCCGGGTCTCGCAGAACGCGCGCAGGGTGGCAAGGAAGGCCTCGCCGCGCCGGGCGTCCTCCTCGGCGGGGAGCGGATGGGGATGGACGAGGTCGAGCCGGAACCGGCCGAGGAAGAGCTCCTTGGCGAAGCTGGGCTTGTGCCAGTCCCGCTCACGTGCGGCCTCGGCGGTCTGCCGGGCCTCGTGCGCGGTGACCTTGGGCCGCTGGGTGGGGGCGGACATGGACACCTCCTCGGTCTCACTGTCCGTCGTACCCGATTTCGGCGGGTCCGGACAGGCGGGAGACCGGCCGGAGGTCCCGCCGTACGGCGAAAGGCGGCCCGAACCCCCGCACAGTGGGTTCGGACCGCCTGGTCTCGTGGGCGTGCGCCGTACGGGGTACGGGCTGCGCCGTGCGCCTCGCGCCGTACGCCGTCCTACGACTAGAGGGCGAGGCCCGTCAGGACGAGGACGCGCTCGTAGGTGTAGTCGTCCATCGCGTACTTGACGCCCTCGCGGCCGACGCCGGAGCGCTTGGCACCGCCGTACGGCATCTGGTCGGCGCGGTACGAGGGGACGTCGCCGACGATCACACCGCCGACCTCGAGGGCGCGGTGGGCACGGAAGGCCGCCTGGAGGTCGTGGGTGAAGACACCGGCCTGGAGGCCGAAGTCGGAGTCGTTGACCGCGGCGAAGGCCTCGGCCTCGCCGTCGACCTTCGCGATGGTCAGGACCGGGCCGAAGACCTCGGCGCGGGCCAGCGTGACGTCCGCCGGGAGCTCGGTGAGCACGGTCGGGGCGTAGGTCGCGCCCTCGCGCTTGCCGCCCGCGAGGAGCTTGGCGCCGGCGGCGACGGCCTCGTCCACCCAGGACTCGACGCGCTTGGCGGCGGCCTCGTCGACCAGCGGGCCGACGTCGGTGGCGGCGTCGGACGGGTCACCGGTGACCTGCGCCTCGACGGCGGCGACGATCTTCGGCAGCAGGCGGTCGTGGACGGAGGAGTCGACGATCACGCGCTGGACGGAGATGCAGGACTGGCCGCCCTGGTAGTTGGAGAAGGTGGCGATACGGCTCGCCGCCCAGTCCAGGTCCTCCTCGGAGGACCAGTCGGGGAGGACGACGGCGGCGGCGTTGCCGCCGAGCTCCAGGGTGCAGTGCTTGTGGGGCACCGACTGCTGGATGGCGTAGCCGACCGTGTCGGAGCCGGTGAAGGAGATGACCGGGAGGCGCTCGTCCTTGACGAGGGCGGGCATGCGGTCGTTCGGCACGGTCAGGATCGACCAGGAGCCGGCCGGCAGGTCGGTCTCGGCCAGGATCTCGCCCAGGATCAGGGAGGAGATCGGGGTCGACGGCGCCGGCTTGAGGATGATCGGGGCACCGACGGCGATGGCCGGGGCGACCTTGTGCGCGCTGAGGTTCAGCGGGAAGTTGAACGGCGCGATGCCGAGGACGACACCCTTGGGGATACGGCGGGTGAGCGCGAGGCGGCCCGCGCCACCGGCCTCGGTGTCCAGGCGCTGGGCCTCGCCGGCGTTCCAGCGGCGGGCCTCCTCGGCGGCGAAACGGAAGACGGAGACGGCACGGCCGACCTCGCCGCGGGCCCACTTGATGGGCTTGCCGTTCTCGGCGGAGATCACCAGGGCGATCTCCTCGGTGCGCTCGGCGAGCCGCTTCGACACGTGGTCGAGGGCGGCGGCGCGGACGTGCGCCGGGGTCGCTGCGAACTCGTCGACGACGGCGTGCGCGGCGGCGACGGCCTCCTCGACCTGGGCCTCGGTGGGCACGCTGACCTTGCCGACCAGACGTCCGTCGAAGGAGTTCGTGACGTCGAAGGTGGCCTCGCCGGTGGCCTCGCGGCCGGCGAGCCAGAAGGCGTGGGTGGTCGTCATTGCGTCCCGGCCCTTTCCGTATCGGGGGGTGCGAGCGATTGCTCTCGTGACACGTTAGGGCCGGGGCGGCGGGCGTGGGCTTGTCCGGTGTGGAGTGATGGGTCGGAAACTCTGTCCGAATTGGCCGAAGAGGGGGCGCTGCCTGGCGGGACGGCGGCGGTGAGGAGTCCCTGCACCTGAGGGCGCGGGGCGGACGCTGGGAGGGTGCCGGGAGGACTCCGGGGAGGGTGCGGAAGGGCTCCGGGGGGGCGGGAGGGCTCCGGGGGGGGGTGCGGGAGGGCTCCGGTCAGCCGCGCCGTTCCGTCGAGACGATGAGACAGACACCTCCGACGACGATCGCGCCGCCGAGGACGATGGGCCAGGACAGGGCCTCGTTCAGGACGAGGGCGCCGAGGGCGACGGCGACGACGGGGTTCACGTACGCGTAGGTGGCGACGAGCGAGAGCGGTGCGGCCTGCAGGAGCCACGCGTACGCGGTGAAGGCGATCAGCGAGCCGAAGACGATCAGATAGGCGAGCGCGACCCACGAGCGGGTCGAGATCTCGGCCAGGTCGAGTCCGTGCTGCTCGCCGCGGAACAGGCCGAGGGCGATGCCGCCGAGACCGCCCGCGACCATCTCGTACGCGCTGGCCGTGAAGGGGTTCGGGGGCATCGGGAGGCGCGCGGAGGAGAACGAGCCGACGGACCACAGCAGGGTCGCGACCACGACGAGGACGACCCCGCCGACCTTCACCTCGCCGCTGATCCCCGGCAGGGTGAGCACGGCGAGTCCCACGAGCCCCAGGAGCACTCCGGCCAGCCCGCCGAGGCTCGGCCGCTGCCCGGTGGCGGCCTTCAGGATCACGACCCAGGCCGGGACCACGGAGATCAGGAGGGCGGCCAGGCCGGAGGGTATGGAGGTCTCGGCGAGGACGACGAGGGCGTTGCCGCCGAGGATCAGGAGCAGACCGACGAGCACGGCAGACCCGAGCTGCCGCCGGTCGACCTTGAGGGCGGCGGGACCCTGGCGCCAGGCGATGATCCCGGCGAGGAGCAGCCCGGCGGTGACGAAACGGACACCGGCGGAGAGGAACGGCGGCATCGTCTCGACGGCGATCCGGATGCCGAGGTACGTGGAACCCCAGACGACGTACACGATGCCGAGCGCGGCCCAGACGGCCCCGGTGATCCGGCGGGTCGGCACGGTGGTGGCGGCCGCGGCGGTGGTTGCGGCGGTGGCGGTTGCGGCGGCGCGGGTCGCCTCGGGAGCCGGATCGACGGCGGGGCTTGTCATGAGCAGGAGAGTAGGGAGTAAAAGGCGCGTTGACCAAGAGAATTGCCCGTATTCGGGCAGGCGGGAGCCGATACGCGGGCGCGTGGAGGCCGATTTCGGGGAATGGCAGGATGTCCGGACCCCCCGCGGAAGCGGTGGCGGGAGACGAAGACAGGGGGACTCGCATGATCATGCTCGCGTTGACCGGCGTTCTGGTGCTCGCGGTCGGAGGGTGCGTCTGCGTGGTGTGGGCCGCCCGGGGCGGGCCCCGCTGGGTGCGGGGGGTCGCCGCCGTGACCCTGGCGCTCGGGAGCGCGGTGCGCAGCAGCAACCGGCGCAGGGGCGTCGGGAGCGGGGACGGCGGCGGCGGGGACGACTAGGGGTCCTGCGTCGGAAGGGGCGGAGGCCCCGGGGCGGCGGGGCAGCGGGGCAGCGGGGCAGCGGGGCAGCGGGGCAGCGGGGTGCGCATACGGCACGACGCGCGGCGGGAGACCCACGGCCGCGGGGCCAGCGGCGGCAGACCTACGACCACGGGGACACGGGACCACGGGGGGGGCCGCTGGGGAGACCGGGACCACGGGGACACGGGGACACGGGGACCACGAGGTCCACAGGAACCACGGGGGCCACGGGGACCACGGGGGACCACAGGGACCACCGGGGTCCACAGGGGGTCCTCTCTCCGCTCGCTCCCGCTACTCCGCGCCGCCCTCCCCCGTCGCCTTCAGCGCGAGCCACAGCTCCATCCGTACGTCCGGGTCGTCGAGCGAGCGGCCGAGGATCTCCTCCACCCGCCGCATCCGGTAGCGCAGGGTGTGCCGGTGGACGCCCAGGTCGGCCGCGGCCGCGTCCCACTGGCCGTGCCGGGAGAGCCAGGCGCGCAGCGAGGCGACGAGGTCGCCGCGGCCCGTCGCGTCGTGGTCCCGCAAGGCGCGGAGCATCCCGTCGGCGAAGGCGCGGACGGCGTCGTCGGCGAGGAGCGGCAGGACCGAGCCCGCTGCCAGGTCCTCGTGCTCGACGAGCGCCTTGCCGCGCCGCCGCGCCACCGAGAGGGCCTGTTCCGCCTGCTTGTACGCGGCGGCGGCGGTGATCGGACCGGCGGGGGCCGAGAGGCCGATGGTGAGGCCGGCGTCCTCGGCGTCCCGCTCGGCGTACCCCTCGCAGGCGGCGACGACCGCACCCGCGTCGGCGGCGAGGACGACGAGCCGCTGCTCGCTCTCGGGGACGGTGAGCACGGCCTCACCCGCGCGCGCGGCCGCCGACTCCAGCGCCTCGGCGAGGACGTGCAGCGCAGGTTCGCCGGTGGGGTCGCCACCGGCGGGTTCGGCGACGAGGAGCCGGAAGGGGGCGTCGAGCAGCCCGCCGTACACATCACCGGCCACCGCGCGCGCGTGGTCCGGCTGACCGGCGAGCATCATCTTCAGGACCGCTGCGCCGAGCCGCTGTTCGGCGGCCTGGAGCGAGCGGGAGCGTTCCGTCGTGAGGGTGAGCAGGGCGATCGCCGAGTGCACGGCGTACCGCTCGGCCGTCCCCAGGGGCGCGCCGGTGCCGACCGCGAGGGCGCCGCGGACGCGCCGTCCGGTGCCGAGCGACTGGAGCTCGACGCGGTCGTCCGAACCGCCGACGACGGCGCTGGCGGGCGCGGGCCGGTCGCGCAACCGCTCGACGTCGGGGGTGAGACGGGCGGCCCGGCGCGCAGCCCAGTCGGGCGAGACGGCGACGACGGTGCCGGAGGTGTCGTAGAGCGCGGCCCAGCCGTCGACGTGCGCGGCGAGCCGGGCGACGACGGCCTCGGGGCCCTCGGCGAGCGCGGCGCGGGTCAGCTCGCGCTGGGCCTCGAAGCCGGCGGTGACGGCACGGTACTGGTCGGCGGAGATGGCAGCGGACACGGCCTTGCTGATGGCGAGGAAGGGCGTCCTGCGCGGTACTTCGAGGAGGGGCAGGTGCTCGTCGCGGGCGGCGTCGAGCAGCGCGGACGGGATCTCGTCGTAGTTGACGCCGACGGCGAAGCCGAGCCCCACGACCCCCGCGCCGAGCAGCCGCCGCACGTAGCGGCGCATCGCCTCCAGGTCCTCGGCGTCGAGGGTGAGCGCGGTGGTGAGGAGGAGCTCGCCGCCCTCCATGTACGGGACGGGGTCGGCGAGCTCGCTGACGTGCGCCCAGCGGACAGGGGTGTCCAGACGGTCCTCCCCCGCCCGGACGACGAGCTTCAGGGAGGAGTGCTGGACGAGGGAGGCGAGGGTGGGCGGCATTGGGGACCGTCGGACCTTTGAGCGAGGGGGCGCCGCTCAGCCGAGCGGCGCCCCCGATTGTGCCAGGGCGGCGGGGTGGCCGCTCAGCCGCGCAGGTCCACGAGCATGGGCGGCACCTGCTCGCCGCCCACGTGACTCAGAGAGAGGACGGCATGGCCGGGAGGAACCGCGTGGGCGAGGTCCGAGGCGGACCAGCGCTGCCGCTCCACCTCTCGTACGGTGACGGCCTCGGTGGTTACGGCCTTGCCCGTCACCAGCTTGCGCAGGGCGTGAATGGCCCTGGTCATCGGCTGATCGGCGAAGACGGTGTGATGGGCCACCTCAGTCGTCTCGACGCGTTCCGTGCCCCACGCCTCGGCGAAGGCCCTCCCGTCCCAGGTGGGGAGACCCGAGAAGGCCATCCGGCAGCCGACGATCGCGAGGAGCGGGCCGTGCAGCGACTCGGGCACCTCTGCGAGGGTGCGAAGGGCCAGCACGACACCCGCGTTCTGCGTGCGCAGCCGCTGGAGGGCCCGCAGTGTGCCGGGCGTGACCGCGCCCGCAGCGTCGTCGAGCACCAGACACGCAAAGTTCCCCCGCCCCGCACCTCCCCGTGTGATGTGCTGGAACTGGGCGAGCAACAGTCGATTGAGCAGGCGCTCCGCCTCCTCGTGGCCACCTTCCGGCAGGCTGACCCTCACCCGAATCGGATGCTGGGCGACGGCCCGCAGAGAGAAGGACCTCGCCCCTTCCCCTCCACCGAAGAACTCCGCGAAAGCGGGCCGGTCGAGGGCCGCAAGTCGGTCGGCAAGCACGGGGCCCAGGTCGTTCGTCGTGCCGACCTGGCGGAGTCGGGACTCCAGCTCGCGGCGCATCGCCTGCGCGCCGTCGGCCGGCAACAGGTCGAGCAGCTCCCGCAGGGTCTCGGGGCGGGCCTCGAGCAGTTCCCGCAGGACGGGCACCGTCGGGAAGCGCCCGTATGCGCCCCTGTACGGGCCGAGGATCTGGGCGAGTACGGTCGCGGCTCGTCGCGTCTCCATGCCCTCCATGTCACCGACCAGACCTTCTGCCAGGCATGCGGCGGCCTCGTCGGGGTCCGTGGCTCCGGCGTACAGGTCCAGGTCGTACCGGGAGGCAGGGTCACCGAGTCGGATCACCACGTCATACGCCTCGTCGGGACCGAGCCGCGTCCCGGCCGAGCCGACAGCGACGACGGCGCAGGCACCGGTGAGGGCCTGGAGGCACAGTGACTCGACCACGGGCGCGACCAGGGAGCGGGTCTTGCCCGCTCCGGAAGGGCCCACCGCCAGGAGAGAGGTGCCGAGGAGCTCGGGATCAAGTGCGAGACCCGCTCCTTGGTAGTCACGTGAACCACGCTCGGTGGCCACCCACCTGCCCACACGGACCTGTCCCACGAGCAGGTCGTGGGAAGCCGAACGGTTCGGCAGATCGCGTTCGCCCGACGGGTGCGCGTCGGCAGCGGCGCCCTGGCGGAGGAGCGCATCGACGAAGGCGGCCCGGCGCACGGCGTTCCGATCTCCGGCAGTCCAGATGCGGCGCACCCGTGCGCAGTCGACGTCGTTCATCCGCCCGGCGGCCAGTTCGACCGTGAGCATGTCCGCGGCTCGGTACTCACCCGCGGCACGCAGCTCGGGCCATTGCGAGCGAGGAGTCCCCGGGCTGCTCGGCGGGGTGGGGGCCGGGGCACCGCCGGGAGCGCCACCGGAGCGCCATTGCCGGAAAAGGCTCTCCCAGTCGCCGACCCGCGCGCACGGCCAGACGACCAGCGCCGCGCTCAGTGCGTACACGGCGTAGATGACGAAAGGCGACCCGGCGATGGTCCAGCCGCCGGTGACAAGGGCGATGAGGTAGAGGATCGGGTTGACGACCGGTACCGCCGACCAACCGAGGTGGAGGGCCTCGGGCAGGACGGCCGCCAGACCGATGACGGCACCCACGCCTGCGAGCGCGGCGCGCACCGGCGGACGGCGCCGATCGAGGTAGTGGCGGATGATCTTGCCCCAGGAGCCGAGGGCGCCGACCACCCACACGAGGCCGAAGAAGACGACAGCGTCGAAGATCGTGTGAACTGCGACGCCTTGCCAGTCCTTCGCGGTGGCGCCAAGCCCGCTCCACCAGTCGTTCGGGGTGAAGGTCCGCATCACAACGGCCGCATACGGCAGATTGTCGTTGCGATAGGCCAACCAGATGAACAGTGCGACCAGCAGGGGAACCATCATCCCGAGCAGGGTGATGGGCCTGATGCGCGTGACCTCCGCGGGCGGCGGAACGTACCGAAGCCGCCAGACACCGAGAGCCACCTTCGGACGCGGCGCGTCCAGCCACTCGGCGACGGGTGAGGAAGCCGGCGCCACGGCCTGCTCCGGAGCCCTGGACGGCAGAGGCGGGACGCTCGGCGGCGGCGGGGGTGCGGCTCCTGGGCCGACCCTTCGAGCGGGAGGCACCTCGGGGGTGGGTGCCCCCACCGGCGGCCTTGCCGACCGCGGCACCGCGCCCCCCTTGGTGTCGCGTGACTCGTACGTGCCGTCGGTCTCCATGAACCCCTGCCCCCTGACCAGCCAGGTCGCCGCGTCTGTGCCACCGTCAATCTAGTGGGCCCGGGGCTCACGGGAGGAGATTCGACCGCCCGTACGGCCGAGACCCCGGCCGGAGTCCTCCGAGCCCCGGTCACGACACGCCCCAAGGCCTCCCCTTGACCCCGTCCCCGCCCCGCCCTATCCATCCCGGACAACGACACACCCCCCACCACTCCCGATCGGCGCATGCCCCCGCCCCTCCCCCGCGCCTAGCCTGCGGAGGAAACCCGCAAGTGCGTCCAGAACACCCCCAGGAGCCCCGCATGAACGCTGTCCCGCAGGAGCGGCGCATCGTCACCGCCATCCCCGGTCCGAAGTCGCAGGAGCTTCAGGCCCGCCGCCTCGACACGGTCGCCGGTGGCGTGGGCTCCACGCTCCCCGTCTTCACCAAGCGGGCCGGTGGCGGCATCATCGAGGACGTCGACGGCAACCGCCTGATCGACTTCGGCTCCGGCATCGCCGTGACCTCGGTCGGCGCCTCCGCCGAGGCCGTCGTGCGCCGCGCCTCCGCGCAGCTCCAGGACTTCACCCACACCTGTTTCATGGTCACGCCGTACGAGGGTTACGTGGAGGTCTGCGAGGCCCTCGCCGAGCTGACCCCGGGCGACCACGCCAAGAAGTCCGCGCTGTTCAACTCCGGCGCCGAGGCCGTCGAGAACGCGGTCAAGATCGCCCGTTCGTACACCAAGCGCCAGGCCGTCGTCGTCTTCGACCACGGCTACCACGGCCGTACGAACCTCACGATGGCGCTGACCTCGAAGAACATGCCGTACAAGCAGGGCTTCGGTCCGTTCGCTCCCGAGGTCTACCGCGTGCCGGTGGCCTACGGCTACCGCTGGCCCACCGGTCCGGAGAACTGCGGTCCCGAGGCCGCCGCCCAGGCGATCGACAACATCACCAAGCAGATCGGCGCCGACAACGTCGCCGCGATCATCATCGAGCCGGTCCTCGGCGAGGGCGGCTTCATCGAGCCGGCCAAGGGCTTCCTGCCGGCGATCGTGAAGTTCGCCAACGACAACGGCATCGTCTTCGTCGCCGACGAGATCCAGTCCGGCTTCTGCCGTACCGGCCAGTGGTTCGCGTGCGAGGACGAGGGCATCGTCCCGGACCTCATCACGACCGCCAAGGGCATCGCGGGCGGTCTGCCGCTCGCCGCCGTCACCGGCCGCGCCGAGATCATGGACTCCGTGCACGGCGGCGGCCTGGGCGGCACCTACGGCGGCAACCCGGTGGCCTGCGCCGGCGCGCTGGGCTCCATCGAGACGATGAAGGAGCTCGACCTCAACGCCAAGGCCCGGCGCATCGAGGAGGTCATGAAGGCCCGCCTCACCGCCATGCAGGAGAAGTTCCCGGCCATCGGCGACATCCGCGGCCGCGGCGCCATGATCGCCATCGAGCTGGTCAAGGACCGCGAGACCAAGGAGCCGTACGCGGAGGCCGCCGCCGCGCTGGCGAAGGCCTGCCACGCCGAGGGCGTGCTGGTCCTGACCTGCGGCACCTACGGCAACGTGCTGCGCTTCCTGCCGCCGCTGGTCATCGGCGAGGACCTGCTGAACGAGGGCCTCGACGTCATCGAGAACGCGTTCGCCCAGATCTGAGGGCGGATCCCTGAGGGCGGATCCCCGACAGCGGATCTCCCGAGAGCCGATCCGAGATGCCGCGTCGAAGGCGGCTCCGAGGGTGGTCCGCGGGTGGTCTGAGGGTGGCCTGAAGGCAGCCCGCCGGCAGGTCTGACAGCGGGCCCGACAGTCGATCCGGCTGTCGGGCCCGCCGCAGGTCCGGACCGGGTCCGGCCCGGGTCCGGACACGAGTCCGGATGGTCGGATCCGAGTTCGGGTCCGGCCTCCGATCCGGCGCGGATCCGCCTCGGTCCGCCCCGGATCCGCCCCGGATCTGACACTCCGTGTGAAGACTGTGTGGGGGGCCCATGGCGGGACGCGTTTCCTGCTGTCGGTCACCCCTTCTCTGACGTACGGTTTCTGCAGATGAGAGAAACACCCCGGGCGGAGCCTCCCCAGCCCCGCCCACACCGTGCCGTCGCGCACACACCTGGAGCCTCGTGCTCCGGAACTCCTCACCGATCGGACGGCCGCCCGCCCCACACCCCCCGGGGCGAGCGGCGATCCGATCCTCTCGGCCGCTCTGGAACCACCCCCCCTGTTCCAGGGCGGCCGGCTCTCTTCTCGGCGCTCGTCGCCCTCGCCGTCGTGACCTGGCAGGTGCTCGTCCACGGCCCCTTGGCCAGGCTCGACGAGCGGGTGTCCCGGGCCCTGGTGGACTCGGTCCCCCGGCCCCTCTCCGAACTCGCCGCCGACCTCGGCAACATGACCGTCGCCCTCCCCGTCCTCGCCTGCGCGATGGCGTACGCGGTGTGGCGCGGCCGCCGGCTCGCCGCGCTGTACGCGGGTCTCGCCATGGCCGCCGTACCGCTGCTCGTGATCCCCCTCAAGGAGTGGACGGCCCGCCCCGGCCCGCTGGAGCCCTGGGCGCACGGCTACTACCCCTCGGGTCACACGGCCACGGCGATGGTCGCCTACTTCGGCGCGGCCTTCCTGGTCTCGAACCGTCTGATCCCCGTCGCCGCCGTGCTCACGGCGGCGACCGGAACAGGGCTGATCCTGCGGGGATTTCACTGGCCGCTGGACGTCCTGGCCTCGCTCGCCCTCTGTCTTCCGCTGCTGCGCTGGCCCGTCCTCGCCGCACGGTACGGTCGTCCTGACCGCGCGGGGGGCGCGCGGGAGTGAGGCTCCCAGGGGGACACGGATGGCGGACAACGGCACGCGCTTCTCGGTCACGTTCGACGGGCGTGCGCACGAGCTGAACCCCTCGGGCGGGCAGATCGTCCTCCCGGTCCACGGTTCCAGGATCCACCACGATCCCGGCTGCGGCCATCTCACCGACTCGCACCACCTCGGCCGGCATCCCGACGAGGACGGTCTGACCTGGCGCCGGCTGCTCGACGCCGAGGACCCCGCCGCCTGGTCCGCGTCCGCCGGCCTGGTGAACGGCCGTGGCAGGCCCCTGACGGGTGTCTGTTCCTGCGCTCTGCGGCCCGTCACGGCCGACCACGCCGACGGACTGCCGTACTGGCCGCTCGACGAGGCCCTCGACGCGTTCGACGTCGAGCGGCACCGGGCGGCCCTCGACGCCGCGGACCGACGGGCCGAGGAGATCCGCCGGGACTTCCCCCTGGAGGCCTGGCCCGAACTGCCGCTGGAGCGCTATGCCCTCGGCGTCCACAAGAGCCGCCCGGATCTCCCCCCGCCGTACTGTCACGCCCTCGAGTACGGCAGCGGCGAGTTGGGCAGCATCACGGGCGGATCCGCCAAGAAGCACCTCATCTACTGCCAGGACGGCGGCCGCTGGTGGCACGACTCGGGCTATCCCGATGCCGCCACGGCATGGAGCGCGGTGCGCCGGGGCATCGTCGAGGCGGTGACGGCGGCCCGTGAGGGCCGGGTCCGGGACATCGACGACATCGCCGCCGTCCGGGCGGCCAACACCCTGATCGCCAAGACGCTGCGGGTCTACGCGCCGGACGCGATCGTCCCGGTGTACGCGGACAGCTACACCCGGCACTACACGGCCATGCTGTCGGAGGACGTACCGACGCGGATGCGCCCCTTCGCCCGCAAGGAGTACCTGCGCTGGCTGGTGGGGCAGCACCCCCGGCTGAAGGACTGGCCGCCCCACCTCGTCTACCGCTTCCTCGCGTGGTGGGCTCCGCCGCGGGTGGCGCCGAGGGTGTTCGCGGTGGGCATCCACCCCGGTGGCGAGCTGGACCTGGACTGCCTCACGGAGGGCTACGCGGCCGTCGGCTTCGACGAACTCGGCGATCTGCACGACTTCGCCGACAAGGAGGAGTTCACCAGGGCCGTACAGGGCCGGTTCCCGCCGCAGGACGCGCGGAACGCGGCCGACGTCTGGCGGCTCCTGGAGATGCGGCCCGGCGACCGGGTCGTCGGGCACGCGGCCGCCGACCGGGTCTTCGCGGTCGGCCGCGTCACCGGGGACGGCTACTCCTGGCAGCCCTCCCGGCCGGACCGCCGGCACACCGTCGCGGTGGAGTGGGACTCCTCCTTCCACATGGATCTCGACCGTCCGGTCCCGGGGTGGGGGCCGGACCGGATCGCCGAGGTCAAGCCCGCCTTCTGGACAAAGCTCAAACAGCTGCGCGCCGACCGGCTGAAGACGCAGGAGCCGCAGGAACCGGACTCCGGCGTCGCCGAGGCCGCCGCGGATGCCGAGGACCTCCCCGTCCTCCAGCCCCTCGACCCCGAACTCCGGCGCCTCGACGACGCGCTGACCCGCCGTGGCCAGGCCGTCCTGTACGGCCCGCCGAGCACCGGGAAGACGTATCAGGCCCTGCGCTACGCCGTGCAGCGGCTCGGCGCCCTGTCCGACGACCTCCCGGGCGTCGCCCCCTGGGCCGAGCCGGAGAGCGCCGAGTACCGCGCGACCCTGAAGGCCCTCCAGGACGCCGGCCGGCTCACCCTCGTCACCTTCCACCCGAGTTACGGGTACGAGGACTTCGTCGAGGGACTGAGGCCGGTGAAGGGGCAGGCCGGGCTGGCCCTCGAAGCTCGCCCCGGTGTCTTCAAGCGGGTCTGCGAGCAGGCGGCGGATGACCCCGACCACACCTATCTCGTGATCGTCGACGAGTTCAACCGCGGCAACGTGCCGAAGGTGCTCGGTGAGCTGATCACCGTCCTGGAGAAGGACAAGCGCGGGCTGTCCGTCACGCTCCCGCTGAGCGAGCGGCCGTTCGCCGTGCCGCGCAACGTTCTGCTGCTCGGCACCATGAACACCGCCGACCGGTCCATCCGGATGCTCGACTCCGCGATACGCCGTCGCTTCGCCTTCGTGGAACTGCTTCCGGACCCGAAGCCGCTGCGCGGGTTCAACGTCGACCAGCTCGACCTCGGCGTGTTCCTGGAGGCGCTCAACGCCCGCGTCCGCAGGATGCTCGACCGCGAGAAGCAGATCGGTCACGCCTTCCTGATGCCGGGCGGCGAACCGGTGGCGACGGCGGCGGAGCTGGCCGCGATCGTCCGGGACGAGATCATGCCGCTGCTGCAGGAGTACGCGTACGACGACTACGGGCTGCTGACCTCGTTCCTCGGCGAGGCCGTCGTCGACCCCGTGAACCACTGTCTGCGCGAGCTCGACGACGAGTCGCTGGTGTACGCGCTGCACTCCGAGCTCAGGGCCGAAGCCGATGCCGAACCCGCCTGAGCACGCGCCGCACGTCCTGCGGGAGTACGGGCACCGGGTCGTCCCGGGCGTCCGGCTGTCGGACGCCGACCGGCGCCTGGTCGAGGGCGGCGCGCTCGACGGGCGGCTGCGCGTACGGGAGCTGCGGGGCGACAGGCTCGAGGTGACCGCGGGGCCGTACGTCGGGGTCGTCCGGCTCGACGGCTGCGAGCTGCACGTCCTGCCGAAGTATCTGGGCGGGGACCTCGACGTGCTGCGGATGCTCGACTACGCCTGGGGCGGGACGGGAGCGGCCCTTCCGCTCGGGCAGGACTTCAGCGGCGGCCCGCCCCATCTGCGGGACCTGGTCGCCCTGATGGTGACCGAGCACGCCGAGCGGCTGCTGCGCCACGGGGTGCGGAGCGACTACCTCACGCGGGAGGAGGATCTGTCCGTCGTGCGCGGCCGCCTGCTGCCGGACCGGCAGCTCGTCCACCACCACGGCCGGCTGGACCGGCTGGCCTGCCGGTTCGACGAGCACGACGCCGACATCCTCGACAACCGGATCTGCGCCCACGCGGTCGAGCGGGCGGCCCGCACGGCGCGCTCCCCCGAGGTGCGGAGCCGGGCCAGGCGCGCGGCGGCGCGCTTCGCCGCCTACGCCCCGGGTCCGCTGGGGGATCTCCGCACCGCGGTGTCGCAGCCCGCCTACCACCGCCACAACGAGCACTACCGGCCCGCCCACCTCTGGTCGCGGCTGCTGCTCTCGGGCGGCGGGATCGAGGACCTGTTCACGGCCGGTGCGCTGGCCTCGCGGGCCTTCCTCATCGACATGAACCAGCTGTTCGAGGCCTTCGTGACGCGTCTGCTGACGGAGGGCGCCGCTGCCGCCGGGATGCGCGCCGACGCGCAGTCGCGGCAGCGGCGGGTGCTCTTCGACGAGGTCACGGGTGCGCCGTACTCCGAGGTGCGGCCGGACGTGCTGGTCTCCGGCATCCGGGACGGCGGCCCCTTCCGGCTGCCCGTCGACGTGAAGTACAAGCTCTACGACCAGCGGAAGCTCTCGACGCAGGATCTGTACCAGGCGTTCCTGTACGCCCATGCGCTGTCCGGCGACGGTGTCGGGCGCTGCTCGCTGGTACACCCGGGGGACGCCGGTTCCGCCGGGGCGACGGTGTCGGTCCGGGGTGCGGACGGCTCGGTGTCCGCGGTCGTGCGGGCCGTGCCGGTGGATCTGCGGGCGGTCCTCGAGGGGCTGGCCGGGCCGGAGCCCGCTACGGCTCCGGCCCGGGTGTTCGGTGAGGTGGTACGGGGCTGATCAGGCCGTGGTCAGCTCCAGTTGTACGCGTCGAAGTTGTTCGAGAACTGCCACTGGTTGTAGCGGTCCCAGTTGATCGACCAGGTCATCAGGCCGCGCAGGGCCGGCCAGGTGCCGTGGGTCTGGTAGGTGCCGCAGTTGGTCTTCTTCGTCAGGCAGTCCAGGGCCTTGTTCACCTCGGCCGGGGTCGTGTGGCCGTTGCCCGCCTGGGTGGAGGCCGGGAGGCCGATCGCGACCTGCTCGGGACGGAGGGCCGGGAAGACGCGGTCGGTGTTGCCCGCGACCGGGAAGCCGGTGAGCAGCATGTCGGTCATCGCGATGTGGAAGTCGGCGCCGCCCATCGAGTGGTACTGGTTGTCGAGGCCCATGATGGAGCCCGAGTTGTAGTCCTGGACGTGCAGCAGGGTGAGGTCGTCGCGCAGGGCGTGGATGACCGGCAGGTAGGCGCCGGCGCGCGGGTCCTGGCCGCCCCAGGGGCCGGAGCCGTAGTACTGGTAGCCGAGCTGGACGAAGAAGGTCTCGGGGGCCATGGTCAGGACGAAGTTCTGGCCGTACTTGGCCTTGAGTGTCTTGACCGCCTGGATCAGGTTGACGATGACCGGGCTGGTCGGGTTCCGGAAGTCGGTGTCGCCGGTCTGGAGGGACAGCGAGTGGCCCTCGAAGTCGATGTCGAGGCCGTCGAGGCCGTACTCGTCGATGATCTTCGAGACGGAGGAGACGAACGTGTCACGGGCGGCGGTGGTGGAGAGCTGCACCTGGCCGTTCTGGCCGCCGATCGAGATCAGGACCTTCTTGCCGGCGGCCTGCTTGGCCTTGACGGCCGCCTTGAAGTCGGCGACCGACTCGACGTTCGGGCACTCCGTCACCGGGCACAGGCTGAAGCGGATGTCGCCCGAGGTCACCGAGGTCGGCTCGCCGAAGGCGAGGTTGATGACGTCCCAGGAGGCGGGGACGTCGGCCATCCGGGTGTAGCCGGAGCCGTTGGCGAAGCTGGCGTGGAGGTAGCCGACGAGGGCGTGCGCGGGCAGGCCGGGGTTGCCCGGGTTGCCGCCGCTGGTCGTCGTCGCGCTCACGGCGGCCGACTTCGGGGACTCGCCCGCGCTGTTCACGGCGCTGACCTGGAAGGTGTACGCGGTGGAGGCGGTGAGTCCGGTGACGGTGGCCGAGGTGCCGCCGACCGTCTGGACCTTGGTGGTCCCCCGGTAGACGTTGTACGAGGTGGCGCCGGAGACCGCGGTCCAGGTCAGCGGCACGGTGGTGGAGGTCGGGGAGCCGGCCGCGAGGCCGGTGGGGGCGGCCGGGAGCTGCACCGGGTCGCCGCCGGGGCCGTAGAGGGAGAGGTCGTCGGCCTGGTAGGCGGGGGTGCCGTACCAGCCGTGGGTGTAGATCGTGACCGAGGTCGTCGAGGCGCCTGTCGTGAACGTGGTCGCGAGCCGCTGCCAGTCGGGGGCGGAGCCGGTCCAGGTGGAGACGTCGGTGGTGCCCGTACCGGTGGCGCCGAGGTAGACGTAGCTGCCGCGCACCCAACCGCTCAGCGTGTAAGAGGAGTTGGGCTTGACGGTGACGGTCTGGGAGCAGCGGGCGTTGTCGCTGCCGGCCGGGGTCGCCTGGAGTGCCTTCGTACCGCTGTGGGTGGGGGTGGAGATGACGGCGCCGCTGCCGGCGGTGCAGGTCCAGCCGTCGAGGCCGGCCTCGAAGCCGCCGTTGCGGGCGAGTTCGGCGTCGGCGGCCTGGGCGGTGGGGCCGAGTGCGGCGAGTCCTCCGGCGGCGAGGACGCCCGCGAGGAGCAGGGTGAGAGGTCTGGCGCGGTCCACAACTGCCTCCGGGGGTGGGGGAATCGAGGTGGGAGCGCGCCACAGCATGGTCCAGACCAATCGAGTGGTCAAGACCTCTGTACCCGGCGTCCGCACGGCGGACGAACCGGTCCGCCCACCGTACGAATCCCCTCCTCCCGGTCCCGCACCGGCCGCGCCCGGCTACGGCGTTCCCCCCGCCCGCCCGATCTGGCCCGCCGCCTCGTGCATCGCCAGCTCCAGGAGCGAGGCGTCGGTGAGGGTGCCCGCGCCGTCCGGCGCCACCAGCCAGCGCACCCCGCCGGTCGCCCGGCCCGGGTACGGGACCACGATCCAGGTCCCGGCGCCCGCGCCGCGCACCCCGGTGCCGAGCCAGCGGGTCGCGGTGCCCGGCGGGACGAAGAAGCCCATGCGGGCGTCGCCGAAGTCGGCGAGGACCGGACCCGGCCGGCCCACCAGGCGGGTCAGGACGTCGAGGGTGGGGTAGCCGAGCTCCGCCGGCAGGATCAGGACGTCCCAGCGCCTGCCGGCGGGCAGCAGCGCGACCCCGTGCGGGTTGCGCTCCCACTCCCACCGGCAGGCATCGGGATCGGGTGCGACCGAAACCAGCCACTCCACCGCGCTCTTGGCGCCCGAGGCCCCCGTACCAGTCATCGCAACGGTCTCCTTCCGTGTGGACACGGTGTCCGTACGGAGAGAGCGATTCGGGCGGCTGCTCTTACGCGGTTTCAGCTACCCATCAGTTGTGATGTAGGCCACATGGGGTCGCATCGGAAGGCCCTGCGGCGCAGGAGTCTCAGCTGTCGAAGCCGAGGCCCATCCTGTCCATCGCCTTCAGCCACAGGTTCCGGCGGCCGCCGTTCTCGTCGGCGCGTGCCATCGCCCACTTGGTGATGCCGATGCCGGCCCAGGCGACCGGCTCGGGCGGGAACGGCAGCGGCTTGCGACGGACCATCTCGAGCCCGGTGCGCTCGGTCCGCTCCCCCGCGAGCAGGTCCAGCATCACGTCGCCGCCGAAGCGGGTGGCGCCGACACCGAGGCCGGTGAACCCGGCCGCGTACGCCACCTTGCCCTGGTACGCCGTGCCGAAGAAGGCCGAGAAGCGGGAGCAGGTGTCGATCGCGCCGCCCCAGGCGTGGCTGAAGCGGAGCCCCTCCAGCTGCGGGAAGCAGCGGAAGAAGTGCTCGGCGAGCTTGAGGTAGGTCTCCGGACGGTGGTCCATCTCGGCGCTGACCTTGCCGCCGAAGGGGTAGATCGCGTCGTAGCCGCCCCAGAGGATGCGGTGGTCGGCGGTGATCCGGAAGTAGTGGAACTGGTTGGCGGAGTCGCCGAGTCCCTGCCGGTTCTTCCAGCCGACGGAGGCGAGCTGCTCGGGGCTGAGCGGCTCGGTCATCAGGGCGTAGTCGTAGACCGGGACGGTGTACGCGCGCACCCGCTTGACCAGCGACGGGAAGACGTTGGTGCCGAGGGCGACCCGGCGGGCGAGGACGCGGCCGTACGGGGTGCGGACGCCCATGCCGGCTCCGGCGGAGACGAGGTCGAGGCCGGGGGTGTTCTCGTAGATCCGTACGCCCAGCTCCATGCAGGCCCTCTTGAGGCCCCAGGCCAGCTTGGCCGGGTTCAGCATGGCGACGCCGCGGCGGTCCCAGAGGCCGCCGAGGAAGGTCGGCGAGTCGACCTCGGCCCGGACGGCGTCCCGGTCGAGGAGTTCCAGGCCGTCCGCGAGGCCGAGCCGGTCGATCTCCTCGTACATCTCGTGGAGTTCGTCGAGCTGGTACGGCTCGGTGGCGACGTCGATCTCGCCGGTGCGCTCGAAGTCGCAGTCCAGGGAGTAGCGGGCGACCGCCTCCTCGATGCCGTCGAGGTTGCGCTCGCCGAGCTCCTCCAGCTTCGGCAGCTCGCCCGGCCAGCGGGCGAGCCCGTTGCCGAAGCCGTGCGTGAGGGAGGCGGCGCAGAAGCCTCCGTTGCGGCCCGAGGCGGCCCAGCCCACCTCGCGGCCTTCGATCAGTACGACATCCCGGGCGGGGTCGCGCTCCTTGGCGAGGAGCGCGGTCCACAGTCCGCTGTAGCCGCCGCCGACGACGAGGAGATCGCACTTCTCGGTGCCGGTGAGGGCGGGCAGGGCGCCGGGCTTGCCGGGGTCTTCCAGCCAGAAGGGGACGGGCTGGGCGTCGGAGAGAGATTGTGCAGCGAGACGCATGGCGACTGGGGCCATGGTTTCCAACTCCTTCGGTGCCTGAGCTGCGTATTGCTCAGGCCGTTGCTGTTTTCTTGCGCCGGTTCGTAATGATTTGCCCGGCCACGACCACCAGTACCGCGAGGACGAACATCGCGGTGCCGATGACGTTGATCTGAACGGGGGT
>NZ_JBHTSA010000112.1:0-25134 GCF_042795405.1 Streptomyces sp. NPDC056480
GGGTTTCCCTGCTGTGCCTCCGTCAGCGGGGGACGGTGCACTCGAAGGCGTGGAGGTACGCGTTGACCGGCCTGATCTCGCCGATCACGAGACCCGCGTCCGTGAGCCGGTCGACCATGCTCTGCCGGGTGTGCTTCGCACCGCCGACGTTGAGGAGCAGCAGCAGGTCCATCGCGGTCGTGAACCTCATCGACGGAGTGTCGTCCACGAGGTTCTCGATCACGACGACCCTGGCGCCGGGGCGTGCCGCCGCGCGGACGTTGGCGAGCGCCCTGCGGGTGCTGTCGTCGTCCCACTCCAGGATGTTCTTGATGATGTACACATCCGCCTGGACGGGGATGTCCTCACGGCAGTCGCCGGCCACGACACGGACGCGGGGGCTCAGCGCGCCGCCGTCCCGCAGGCGCGGGTCGGCGTTCTGCACCACTCCGGGAAGGTCGAGCAGCGTGCCGTGCAGGGTGGGGTGCCGCTCCAGCAGACTTGCCAGGACGTGCCCCTGACCGCCTCCGATGTCGGCGACGGAGGAGGCCCCCCGCAGATCGAGCAGGTCGGCGACGTCCTGGGCGGACTGCCGGCTCGACGTGGTCATGGCCCGGTTGAACACGTACGCGGATTCGGGCGCCTCCTCGTTGAGGTACGTGAAGAACTCCTTCTCGTACACGTCCTCGAAGGCGTTGCGGCCGGAGCGCACGGCCTCGTCGAGCTTGGGCCAGACGTCCCACGTCCACGGCTCCGTGCACCACAGGGCGATGTACCGCAGGCTGTGCGGGTCGTCCTCGCGCAGCAGTCGGGACATCTCCGTGTGGGCGAACGTGCCGTCGGCGTTCTCCGTGAAGACGCCCTGGCAGGACAGCGCGCGCAGCAGGCGACGCAGTGTCCGGGGCTCGGCCCGCACCGCGGCCGCCAGGTCCTCCACGGTCATGGGCGTGTCGTCCAGGGCGTCCGCCACACCGAGGCGGACGGCCGCGCGTACGGCGGCGGCGCATGCCGCCCCGAACACGAGCTCCCTGAGCCGCATGGGCGGCGGAGGAGCCGGATCGACAGTCGGGGAAACCGGATCAACAGTCGTCATCTGTCGCCTTCTCTGTGCTGTGGTGCCGTGGGTGGGGAAGCGGAGCCGACCGTCAGCACATGCCCGCGGGCTCCGAGACCCCGCAGGTGTTGCCGCGGAAGGTGTTGCCCTTGCCGGTGTCGCGGTTGGCTAGGTCGGCCGAGCCGTTGCGGAGCACGACGTTGTCGCGGATCTCGTTGCGCTCGTTGAGGGCGCCCACGAAGCTCTTGAAGAGCACGATGCCGCCCGAGAGCGGCGAGGCGCCGACGTTGTCCACGATCCTGTTCTCCACCACCAGCGTCTCCTCGGCGCCGGTGAGGACGATGCCCGAGCCCTGCAGGAAGGGCAGCCGGGGGGTCTTGGGGCACAGCTTGTTGTTGTCGTGGATGTTGTTCTTGCGCAGGGTCATCGCCCCGGCGCGCGGGGTGGACTCGTCGCCGACCACGAACACGGCGGCGCAGTTCCCGGTCGCCTCGTTGCGCGCGACGGTCAGGTTCCGCAGGCGCCGTACGGTGAGGCCGATCCGGTTGCCGGAGACACGGTTGTGGCTGATCACCGTCCCCCGGGCGTCGACGGCGCCCGCCTCGGTGTCGGTGGTGTTGGAGACGAAGAGTCCAGCGTCGGCGTTGTCCCGGGCGACGTTGTGCGTCAGGACGCTGCGTACGGACCGCTCCAGGGCGATGCCCCAGTTGCCGTTCTTCTCGGCGGTGACCCGGTGGATCTTCAGCCGGTCGGTCCGCGACGCCCACAGGCCGTTCTTGGTGAAGCCCTGGAGCTTCAGCGAGCGCACGGTGACACCTTCGACGGGCCGGTCGGCGGTCCCGGTCACACAGACGCCGTGGCCGGCCGTCGCGCAGGCGTCGGCGGCGGCGGCCTTGCCGGGCACGAGGACGGTGGGGAAGACGGTCGAGCCCCGCAGGGTCAGGTTCGACGTGGTGATGCGGACGCTCTCACGGTAGGTGCCCGGGGAGAGCACGATCGTGTCCCCGGGCTTCGCGGCGTCCACTGCTTTCTGGATCGATTCGCCGGGCTTGACCCGGTGCACCGTCCGGTGGGCGGCCGCCGGAGCGGCGGCCCCCATCCCCGAGACCACGAGGGTCACGGTGCACGCCAGGTAGGCGATCTGTCGTCTGGTCATACGGCGAAGCTATGAGCGGGCCATCGGCCCCGCCACCGCTGATCGTCCAGGCGGACCTAGGCATACCTCCCTGCGGTCCACACGGTGGGCGTGGCGCGCGCGTCCTGAGGGGAAACGCCGCGCCGCCGTGGAACATGGGGGGCCGCCGGGGGCGCCTCTTCGGCGCGGCGGGCAGGGAAGGGGTTCGGATGCGCAAGTGGTGGCCTCTGGTGGCGATCTGTCTGGGCACCTTCATGCTCCTGCTGGACGTCACGATCGTGACCGTGGCGCTGCCCGCGGTGGCGGCGGACCTCGGCACCACGCTCTCCGATGTGGAGTGGGTGGTCGACGTCTACGCCCTGGCGCTGGCGTCGCTGCTGCTCGGCGTCGGTTCCCGTGCCGACCTGATCGGCCGCCGGAGGGTGTATCTCGTCGGACTGGTCGTCTTCACCGCGGCGTCGGTGGGATGCGCGGTCGCCCCGGACGCGGGTGTGCTGATCGGCGCCAGGGCGGTCCAGGGACTGGGTGCCGCCGGGATGTTCGGTACGACGATCGCCCTGCTCGGCACGCACTACAGCGGCCGGGACCGGGGGGTGGCCTTCGCCGTGTGGGGCGCCACCAACTCGGTCGCCGCGGCGGCCGGGCCGATGGTCGGCGGTCTCCTCACCCAGTACCTGGACTGGCGGTGGATCTTCTTCGTCAACCTGCCGGTCTGTCTCGTCGCCGTCGTGCTGACGCTGCGCTCGGTGCGCGAGGCCAAGGTCCACGGCCGGCAGCGTGCCGACGTCCTCGGTGTGGTCACCTTCACGGTGGCGAGCGGGGCCCTCACGTTCGGGCTGATCCGGGCCCACTCCGAGGGCTGGACGGCGCCCCTCACGCTCGGCCTGTTCGCGGTGGCGGCCGTCGCCCTCGCCCTCTTCGTCGTGGTCGAGACGAGGCACGAGCACCCTGTCCTCGATCTGTCGCTGTTCCGCAGGCCGTCGTTCACCGGCATCATGGTCAGCGCCCTGTTCCTGCAGGGCGCCGCGTTCGCCTCGCTCCTGTTCGCGTCGCTGTGGATGCAGTCCGTGCTGGGGTACGAGCCCGTCGAAGCGGGTCTGTACATCCTGCCCATGTGCGCCGCGGCGTTCCTCGTCTCGGCGCTCGCGGGCCGATTCGGTCCCTGGCCGCCCCGGGCGTCCATCGGCGGAGGGCTGGCGCTCATCGCCCTGGGTTCCGGAATGCAGGCCACCCTCGACGCGGGGTCTTCGGGCAGCGGCATCGTGGCGGGGCTCGTCGTCTCCGGCCTGGGGGTCGGGCTCGTGACACCGAGCCTGGCGGCGGCCGCCCTGGCCACGGTGCCGCCGGAGCGCGCAGGCATGGTGGGCGGTGCGGTCAACACCTTCCGCCAGCTGGGCTTCGCCTTGGGGATCGCCGTGTTCGGCCTGATCTTCCAGTCGCGGATCGAGAACGTGCTCGAGGCCGACGGCGGTGTGCAGGACCCGCACGGGACGGCGGCGGCCCTGAGCGGCGGACAGGCCCGGTCGATCGTCGCCGGCCTGCCGGAAGGCGAGCGCGCCGAGATGGCACACCTGGTGCGTGAGGCGTTCGCGTCCGGCCTGAACGCGGTGCTGGTCGTGGCGGCGGCGCTGGGTGCGGTGGCCTCACTGCTCGTCGTCGCGACGGTGCGCGTCCCGACGGGCGGCGCCGAGCAGCAGAAGCCGGAGGCGGGCGCGCGTCCGCACGGTCAGGAGACGCCGGCGGACGCCGCCCTGTAGCGGCGGCCGCCCAGGACGTGCGGCACCGCGCGACCGCTGCGGCGCGGCCGTGCGCCGGCGGACGCCCGCGCACTCGGCGGCACGCTCGGGAGACCGGTGGCGGAACGTGAGATTCGACTGATGTTCCCCCAGGCGTACGGATGTTGACGTTGCATCAGGGGCGATCATACACACGGATGTTTGGGTGCAAGTCGGTTGAGCCCGGCGCGGACATGGAGGTTCATTCCGGGCAGTGGACGGCTCTTGACGGTGCTTTGGCGGTGTGCGAATCTCTCGACAGGTCTGGACCAATGGTCCGCATCGGACGGGGCTGTAGATACCAGACGCCTCGGGGCATCCTGGCATGTCCGGCGGTCCTGACCAGTCACGGCCGTCGACCGGTCCCCGGGGGGTGGATCCAGGTCGCACGGCGGCCGGATCCGTCATCGAACCCGGATGCCTCGGACCGCCGTTGGCGTCCGAAGCACCGAGTCGCGGTAGCCCGTGCCCCACGCCGGCGTCCGCACGTTCCCCCGCGCTGCTCCTCCGCTCTGCTCCGACGTCCTAAGTGAGCCGCCGATGTCCGAAGTCCTGCCCTTGACCGACCGCATTCCGGCCTCCCCCGCTCAACAGGGGATCTGGCTGACCGATCGGCTGGGACTGGCCCGCGAGGCGTTCCACATGCCTGTGCGGATCTCCTTCGAACGGGTCGACACAGCGGCGCTGGTCCGCGCCGTGACCGCCGTGACCGGGCGCCACCCGGCCCTTTCCGCCCGTCTGGTGGAACGCGAAGGCCGGGTCTGGCAGGAACCAGCGGCATGCCGGCCCGAACTGGAGCAGTTCGAAGCACCGGAGGACGAGGCCGACCTGGAGAAGCGGCTGGAGGAGGAGGCCGCTCGTCCGTTCGCTCTGGAGACCGGTCCGCTCAGCCGCTTCACCCTGCACCACCGCGCCGACGGGAGCGCCGAACTGCTGGTCACCGCCCACCACTCGGTCTTCGACGGCAACTCCAAGGACGTCCTGACCCGGGACCTCGCGGCCGCGTACGGCTCGGCGGCCCCGCCCGCGCCCACCGCACCGGCCGCATCGGGGGCGCCCGTCGCGCTCGCCGCGCCCCCAGCGGATCCGGACACGGTACGGCGGGCTGCCGAGTGGTACGGGCCGCGCTGGGCCACCGCCACCGGACCGGTCCTGCCCGGCGCGCCGCGCACCCCGGCCACCGCCGGTGCCGCCGGGGTCGCCGGGGTCGCCGTGGTCGCCGGGGTCGCCGGGGTCGCCGGGGTCGCCGGGGTCGCCGGTGCCTCCGACGCCGCAGGGGCCGCAGGGGCCGGAGAGGCGGTCGAATGGCGTCTCGACGCCGTCGAGGCCCGCGAGTTGGCCGCCGCGGCCGCACTCGCCGGCACCACGGTCTTCGAGTTCCTGCTCGCGGCCCTGCACGGGCTGCTGCGCCGCTACGGCGGCGAAGCGGTGCCGGTGTCCGTCCCGCTCTCCACCCGGACGGCCGAACTCCACGACGAAATAGGCATGTTCGTCAATGAGCTGCCCGTCCACGCGCCCGCCGCCGACGCGTCGCAGACGTTCGCCGGATTCGCCGCGGCCGTCAGGGCCGAACTGCGGGCCGGATACCCGTACCGCAGCGTGCCCTTCGGCGCCGCCGTCTCCGGTCTCGGCCCCCGTGTCGGGCTCACCCCGGTCTCGCTCGGCTACCGCCGGCGCGGTCCTGACCCGGAGTTCGCCGACTCCGGCGCCCGGATCTCCTGGGCCGTGTACAACCGCACCGCCCGCAACACCCTCCACCTGCAGATCGTCGAGGCCCCCGAGGCGCCCCCCGCCCCGGGCGGCGGCCTCGACTTCAGCCTCCAGTACGACCCGGCCGTGCTCGCCCCGGACGCGGCCCGCCGTATCGCCGGCCACTACCGCACCCTGCTCGCGGGCGCGATCGCCTCCCCCGGCGCCCGCCTGCTCGACCTGCCGCTCCTGGGTGCCGCCGAACTCCGGGCCGTCACCACCGCGCCGAACGCCACCGACCGGCCCTACCCGGCCGACCGGACCGTGCTGGACCTGGTCCGCGCCCAGGCCGCCGCCACCCCCGACGCGATCGCGGTCAGCGCCGGCGGCCGCCGCCACAGCTACCGCGAACTGCTCCTCCGGACCGAACAGTTGGCCACCATCCTGCGCACCGGAGGGGTCCGGCCCGGCGACCTTGTCGCCCTCCATCTGGAGCGCACCGCCGACCTGCCCGCCGCGCTGCTCGCCACGCTCTCCACCGGCGCGGCGTACCTGCCGCTGGATCCCGGATATCCGGCCGAACGCCTCGCCCTCGTCCTGCGCGACTCCGGAGCCGTTCTCGTGCTCGCCGACCGCGCACCCGCGCCCGCGGTCGCCGATGCCGCCCCCTCGGTCCTGCGGCTCCCGGCGCCGTCGCCCCAGGAACCGGCCGAGACCTCACCCGGCCCCTCCCCCGACGCCACCCCTGACACCGCACCCGGTCCGGACGACGTGGCGTACGTCCTCTACACCTCCGGCTCCACGGGCCGCCCCAAGGGCGTCGCCGTCGGCCACCGGGCGCTGGTCAACCTGCTCACCTCCTTCGCCGACCGGCTCGGATCCGGCCCCCGGCACGCCTGGCTGGGCCTGACCTCGCTCTCGTTCGACATCTCCGCGCTGGAGCTCTACCTGCCGCTGATCACGGGCGGCCGCCTGGTCCTGGCCCCGGACGGCCTCGCCGTGGACGGCCCCGGGCTGCTCGCGCTGATCGGCGGTGAGGGCGTCACCCACGTCCAGGCCACCCCGTCCGGATGGCGCGTCATCCTCACGGCGGGGACCGGCGTCGACGCGCTCGGCACCGTCACGGGCCTGGCCGGGGGCGAGTCGCTTCCGCTCCCGCTGGCCCGCGAGCTGTGCGCGCGGACCGCCCGGCTGTTCAATGTGTACGGGCCCACCGAGACGACCATCTGGTCCACCTGCGCCGAGCTCCCCGCCGTACCCGAACGGGTAGGGATCGGCCGCCCGATCGCCAACACCCAGACCTACGTCGTCGACGAACAGCTGCGCCCCACCCCGCTCGGCATCCCCGGAGAGCTCGTGATCGGCGGGGACGGCGTCGCCCACGGCTACCTCGGCCGACCCGAACTCACCGCCGAACGCTTCGTGCCGAACCCGTTCGGCCCGCCCGGCACCCGGCTCTACCGCACCGGCGACCAGGCCGTGTGGACGCCCGACGGGGAGCTCGACTTCCTCGGCCGGATCGACGACCAGGTCAAGATCCGCGGCCACCGGATCGAGCTCGGCGAGATCGAGTCGGCCCTCCTCGAGCACCCGGCCCTGACCCAGGCCGCCGTCGCCGTCCGTACCGAGGAGGACGGTGAGCCCTTCCTGGCCGGCTATCTGGTCCCGGCCGTCGGCACCTCGGCACCCGCCCCCGCCGAACTGCGCGACCACCTGACGCGCACGCTGCCGGCCGCGATGGCGCCGCAGCGCTGGCTCACCATGGAGCGCCTGCCGCTCACCCCGAACGGCAAGCTGGACCGGCGGGCCCTGCCCGTACCGCCGCGCGAGGTCCCGGCGCAGCTCGCCGACTCCGGCAGCGACACCGACACCGACACGTGCTCTGACGCCGACGAGACGACCACGACGGTCCGCCGGATCTGGGCCGAGGTGCTGGGTCTGCCCGACGTCGGCCCCGAGGACGACCTCTTCGACCTCGGCGGGCACTCGCTGACCGTGGTCCAGATCGCCGCACGGATCCGCGACGCACTCGGCGTGGAGGTCGACTTCGACGTCTTCTTCGACGTCCCCACCCCGGCCGGCATCGCCGCCGCCGTCCGCGAACGCCGGTAGCCCCTCCCCCGGTACGCCGGGCACGGCCCTCCCGGCCGTGCCCGGGCCCCGCCGCGTCCGCACCCCCTCGATTCCTCACCGAACGCCCGAACAGGAACCCGATGACGGATACCCAGGACCTGCCCACCGGCTGGTCCCCAGCCAAGCGTGCCCTGCTCAGCCAGCGGCTGCGCGGCGCCGCAGCCCCCGCCCGGGTGGTGCACCCCCGCCCGGCGGACACCGCCCCGCCGCTCTCCAGCGGTCAGGAACGACTCTGGTTCATGGACCAGTTCGCTCCCGGTTCCACGGCCTACACGCTGGCACCGGCCCGCCGGTTCCGGGGACGGTTGGACCGCGCCGCACTGGATGCCGCGCTGACCGACCTGCTGACCCGGCACGAGAGCCTGCGGATGACCTTCCGCACCACCGAGGCCGGTACCGCAGAGGTCGCGGTCGCCGAACCCGCGCCGTTCGCCGCCGTGTATCTGGACGCCCGTGCGGACCCGGATCCGGAGGCGCGTGCCGCAGCCGAACTCGGCGCGGTGATCGCGGAACCCTTCGACCTCCAGACCGGCCCGCTGCTGCGCGCCCTGGTGGTCCGCATCGCAGCGGACGACCACGTCCTCGCCCTGGTGATGCACCACATCATCAGCGACGGCTGGTCGATCGACCTCCTCCATCGCGAGCTCGACCTCCGCTACGCCCATCACGCGCACGGCGCGCCGGGTGAACTGACGCCCCTCGACGTCCAGTTCGGCGACTACGCGGCCTGGCAGCGGGACCGCCTGGAGAACGGGCAGCTCGCCGCCTCGCGTACGTACTGGCGCACCGAGCTCGACGGCGTCCCGGCCCTGGAGCTCCCCTCCGACCGGCCCCGCCCGCCGCTGCTCACCTTCGACGGCGCCGCGACCGAGTTCCGCTGGAGCGCCGACCTCGCCCACCGCATCGGCGAGGTGGCGCGGGCCCACGGCGCCTCCATGTACATGGTGCTGATGGCCTCCTTCCAGGCCCTCCTCGGCCGCCACAGCGGTCAGCGCGACTTCGCCGTCGGCTCAGCCGTCGCCGGCCGCCTGCACCGTGAACTCGAGAACGTGGTCGGGGCGTTCGTGAACATGCTGCCGATCCGCGCCCGGCTCTCCGCCGACCTCGGATTCGGGCAGCTGATCGACCGGGTCCGCGAGACCACGCTCGACGCGTACGCGCACCAGGAGGTGCCGTTCGAGCAGATGGTCAGCGATCTCGCGGTGGAACGCGACGTCAGCCGCGCCGCCGTCTTCCAGACCACCTTCGCCTTCCAGAACTACGGCGACCACGCCGCCGTCCCCGCGGCGGGGCCCGCGGGCCTGGACTCCGAGGGCTTCGGCTACGAGGCCACCACCACCCACGCCGACCTCGCCCTCTACATGCGCGAGGAGTCGGACGGCGGCCTCTACGGTCTGTTCACCTACCGCACCGACCTCTTCGACGCCGACACGGTCGAGCGCTTCGCCGAGCGGTTCGAGCTGCTGACCTCGGCCGGCGTTGCCGACCCCGGACAGCGGGTCGACCGGATCCCGATGCTCAGCACGGCCGAGCGGACGGCCGTCCTCGAGACCTGGGCCGCCGGTCCCCCGCTCCCGGACGGCGGCCCCGCCACGCTCACCCGGGCACTGGCCCGCACGGCGGCCCGGACGCCCGACGCACCGGCACTGGTCTTCGAGGACCGCACGCTCACCTACGGCGATCTGGACCGCCGCGCCGACGCCCTGGCCCGGCGGCTCCGAACGCTGGGCGTGGGCGCGGACGACCGGGTGGCCGTCTGCCTGGAGCAGTCCCCCGAGCTGGCGGTCGCCCTGGTCGCGGTCCTCAAGGCCGGTGGCGGCTACCTTCCGCTCGACCCCGAACAGCCCCCCGCCCGCCTCGCCCATCTGGTCGCCGACGCCGGTGCCAAGGTCCTGATCACCGACACGGTGCTGCGCGCGCGGTTCGGCGACCACCCGGCGGTCGACCTGCTGACCGACGACGGCACCGACGACGGCACCGACGCGACGGAGGAGGACGGGGCGCCCCTGGAGGAGGTCTCGGGCCCCGACCACCTCGCGTACGTGATCTACACCTCGGGCTCCACCGGCACGCCCAAGGGTGTCGCGGTGCAGCACCGCCAGTTCCTCAACTACCTCGCGGGCGCGGGCGAGCGGCTGCGGATCGAGCCCGGGGCCTCCTTCGGGCTGCTGCAGTCGCTCTCCTTCGACTTCAGCATGACCATGCTCTACCTGGCCCTCACGACCGGCGGCCGGGTGCACCTGCTGCCGCGCCGGATCGCGGGCGTGGAACTGGCCGCGGAGCTGGAACGGGCCGGTATCGACTATCTGAAGATGACGCCCTCGCACCTGGCCGCCCTGACCGCCGACGCGCCGCTCGAGCGGCTGCTGCCGCGCCGTGCCCTGGTCCTCGGCGGCGAGGCCAGCAGCTGGTCCTGGGCGGCGGGCATCGCCGCGCTGGGCCGGTGCGCGGTGTTCAACCACTACGGGCCGACCGAGGCGACGGTGGGGATCACCGTCCACGAGGTCACCGCCGACGGCCTGGACGCGCCCGGCAGCACCCCGATCGGCAGCCCGCTGGCCGGCGGGCGGTGCTACGTGCTCGACGAGGCCCGCAACCCGGTTCCGCCGGGTGTCACGGGTGAGTTGTACCTGGGCGGGGACCGGCTGGCCCGTGGCTACCTCGGGCGGCCGGACCTGACGACCGAGCGGTTCCTGCCCGATCCGTACGCCGCTCCGGCGGGCACGGAGTCGTACGGCACCGGCCCGGCGGGACTGGAGTCGTACGAAGTCGGCCCGGCGGGCACGGAGTCGTACGGAACCGAGCCCTCCGGGACCGACGGGGGCGCCCCGAGGACCGGCGGCCCGCGCATGTACCGTACCGGCGACCTGGCGCGCTGGCGGGCCGACGGGACACTGGACTACCTCGGCCGCGGCGACGACCAGATCAAGGTCCGCGGCTACCGGGTCGAGCCCGGCGAGATCGAGGCCGCGCTGACCGCCCTGCCCGGCGTCACCCAGGCGGTGGTCCTGGCCCGCGGCGAGGGCGTCCGGCAGAACCTCGTCGCCTACCTGGAACGCCCCGCCGGCGGGGAGCCTCCGGTCACCGCCGAACTGCGCGCGGCCCTGGGCGAGGTCCTGCCGGACTACATGGTCCCGGCCCGCTACGTCGTCCTCGAACGGCTGCCGCTGCTCGCCCACGGCAAGGTCGACCGGAAGGCGCTGCCCGCGCCCGAGGACGGCCCGGCGGCCGGTGCCCAGGTCGACCCCGAGGGCGAGACCGAGCAGGTGATCGCCGCCCTGTGGGCAGATCTCCTCGATCTCCCCCGGGTCGGCGCGCTGGACGACTTCTTCGAACTCGGGGGCCACTCCCTGCTCGCCACCCAGGTGGTCGCCCGGATGCGGCGGGCCTTCCCCGACCTGGCCACCCCGGTCGGCGTGATGGACCTCTTCACGTACCCGACGGTCCGTCGGCTGGCCGGGCTGGTGGCCACCCCCGAGGCCGACCGCGGGCCGCGCCGGCTGCTGCACCTGCTCACCCCCGAGCGCCGCGCGGTGGCCGCCAGCGTGGTCTGCGCTCCGTACGGCGGCGGCAGCGCACTGATCTACAAGCCGCTCGCCGACGCCATGCCCGCGGACTGGGCCCTGCACTCCATCGCCGTGCCCGGCCACGAGCTGGGCGAGGAGGCGATGGACATCGACGAGGTCGCCCGGCTCTGCGCGGAGGAGATCGTCGCGAACGTGGTGGGACCGCTGGTGCTCTACGGGCACTGCGGGGTCGGCGTCCGGCTGACCGTGGAGATCGCCCGCAGGGTGGAGGCGGCCGGCCGGGAGATCGACGCGGTCCACCTCGGAGGCATCTTCCCGTTCGCCCGCCCGAAGGGCCGCGGCGCCGCGCTCGCCGAGCGCTTCGCCGAGCTGTCCGCCCGTCTGCGGAGCGACCAGGGCATGATCAACGCCCTGGCCGCGGCGGGTCTCGACGTGGACGAGGTGGACGAGGAACAGCTGCGGCTGATCGTGCGCAACCGCCGGGTCGGCACGAAGGGTGCCGAGCGGTACTTCGGCGAGCTGTACGAGAGCGAGGGGGGCACCCTCGCGGCGCCGGTGATCGCCGTCTGCGGCGACCGCGATCCGGCGACCGAGTTCTACGAGGAGCGGTTCCGCGAGTGGCACCGGATCACCGGCACGGCCGCCGTGGTGGTCCTGGACGAGGCCGGGCACTTCTACCTCAAGTACCGCGCCGAGGAGCTGGCGGACATCCTGACGGGGGTGCACCGCTCGATCGCCGCCGGCGAGGAGGCGCGCCACGAACGCACCGACGGGGCCACCTGGTGGCTGGCCGGCCTGTCCCGGGATACCGCGGGGGCGGGCCCGGACCCGGACCTCGGCCCGGAGCCCGGGCAGCCGGTGACATCGGAGCGCTCCGGGACACCGGGGAGTTCCGGGGCACCGGGGAGTTCCGGGACACCGGAGAGATCCGGGATGTGGGAGAGATCCGGGACACCGGAGGGAACCCGCGAGACAGGCGGGCGCCGTCCCGTCCGCCCGACCATGGGCCGCTTCCTGACCATCGCCACCGGCCAGCAGCTCTCGATGATCGGCTCGGCCCTCACCGAGTTCGCCCTGCCGATCTGGATCTACCTGCAGTCCGGCTCGCTGTTCCATCTCGGTCTGCTCGCCGCCTTCGGCCTGGTGCCGGGCATCGTGGTCGCCCCGTTGGCCGGCGCCATCGTCGACCGCGGAGACCGGCGCCGGGTGATGCTCTGGGGCGACGTCGCGGCCGGCCTGACCCAGGCGGCCCTGCTGGTGCTCTATCTCAGCGACGCGCTGGAGATCTGGCACGCCTACGTGACGATCTCCCTGCTCTCCGCCGCGCTGGCCTTCCAGCGCGTCGCCTGGGGCTCGGCGGTGCCGCAGCTGGTGCCCAAGCGCTTCCTCGGCCGCGCCAACGGTGTGGTCCAGATGGCCCTCGGCCTGGCCCAGTTCCTCGTTCCGCTGATCGCGGTCGGCATCCTGCACGTGATCGGCCTCGGCGGCATCCTGGTCTTCGACGTCGTCAGCTATCTGATCGCCACCGGCGTCACCCTGGCGGTGCGCTTCCCCGACGCGATGGCCGCCACCCGCCGCGAGAGCGTCGGCGCCGAGATCCGGGCGGGCTTCCGACGCGCGCTCGGAAGCCGGCACTTCAGGGCCATGCTGTTCTGGTTCGCGGTGCTGAACATCTTCCTCTCCCCGCTCTTCCTGCTCGTCACCCCGCTGGTGCTCTCCTTCTCCACGACCGCCGCCGCGGGCTGGGTCTCCACCGCGGCCGGTCTCGGCGCCGTCCTCGGCGGCCTCACCCTGCTGGTCTGGGGCGGCCCCCGTCAGTTGCGCCTGCGCGGCGTCCTGTTCGCCACCCTCGGCCTCGCCGCCGCCTGCGTCGTGACCGGCCTGCGGCCCTCGGTGGCCGTGGTCGCCTTCGGTGCGTTCGGCATGACCTACGGGCTCGCGCTGCTCAACGGGATCTACGCGACGGTCGTCCAGACCAAGGTGCCGATGCGCTTCCACGGCCGCGTGATCGCGGTGAACACCATGGTCGCCTGGTCCACCCTGCCGATCGGCTTCGCCCTGGTCGCCCCGGCCGGCCCCCCGCTGCTCCAGCCCCTGATGGACGAGGGCGGCGCGCTCGCCTCCAGCGTCGGCGCCCTGATCGGCACCGGCGACGGGCGCGGCATCGGCCTGCTCTACCTGGTGTTCGGCCTCGCCATGGCCGCACTGGTCCTCATCAGCTTCTGCATTCCCGTCCTGGCCCGCTTCGACCACGAAGTCCCGGACGCCGAGTCCGACGACCTGATCGGCCTGGAGACCCTGCGGGCCCGCGCGCTCAGCGCGGGCCCGGAGACACCGCAGGCCCGCGCGAAAAGCGAGACGAACGCATGACCTCCCCGACCCCGATCACCCGCCACCCGCTGACCGACGAGCAGCGCCGCCTCTGGTTCCTCCAGCAACTGAACCCACAGGACGCCGGGTTCAACATGTATCTGAACCGGCGCTGGAGCGGCCCGATCGATCCGCGGGCGCTCAGCGCGGCGCTCACGCGGCTCACCGCCCGGCACGGGGCGTTGCGCACCCGGTTCGCCATGGACGGCGAGCAGCCCGTCCAACTCGTGGAGCCCGTACGGGATGTCGAACTGACGAGGGTCCCGATACCGGACGCCGCGGAGGAGACCTTCACCGCGGCCTGCGCGCCCTTCGTCAACACGCCCTTCGACCTGGGCGAGCGCCCGCCGCTGCGGGCCGTGCTCGTCAGCGCCGGCGAGCACGAGCACGCCCTGAGCGTGGTGGTCCACCACATCGTCTCCGACGGCTGGTCGTTCACCGTGCTGTGGCGTGATCTGCTCGCGCTGTACCGCGAGGAGATCGGCGAGGGGCCGGCCGGACTTCCCGACCTCAAGCTCCGGTTCGGCGACTTCGCGGCCGCCGAGCGGACCCGGCTCGACGGCGGTGCGGCCGAGGAGGCGGTCCGGTACTGGAGCGGACGGCTGTCCGGTGTCAGCGCGCTGCGGATGCCGCTGGACCACCCGAGACCCGCCGAGCCCGCCCATCCGGCCGGCTTCGCCGAGCTCGCCCTGGGGCCCGACCTCGTAGCCGGACTCGACACCCTGGCCCGTGAGCAGCGCTGCACCCCGTTCATGGTGCTGCTCGCCGCCTACCAGTGCGTACTGGCCCGTTGGAGCGGCCACGACGACTTCGCCGTCGGCACTCCGTTGGCCGGACGCAACGAGACCGCCCACGAAGACCTGCTCGGCTACTTCTCGCGCACCGGGGTGATCCGAGCGGATCTGACGGGCGAGCCCGACTTCCGCACCGTACTGCGCCGGGTGCGCTCCGCCACGATGGCCGCGCTGTCCCATCAGGACGTCCCGGTCGAGCGGGTGGCCGCGGAGCTCGGACTGCCCGTGCTGCCCGGCGTCGGACCGCTCTACCAGGCGGTGTTCGTCCACCAGAGCCAGTACGAGCTGACCGGCGCCGACGAGCGGAGCGGACTGCCCGCCGGGGTCCGGACGGCGAGCATGGACTCCGGTTTCGATCGGGCCAAGACCGATCTGCTGCTGGACAGTTGGCGCACCCCGGATGGCGGGATGACGCTCTCGTTCTGCTTCGACCGGGAGCTGTTCGAGCGCGCCACGGTCGAGGGCCTGGCACGCCGGGTCCGCGGCCTGCTCGCCCGAGCCGTCGCCGACGTGGGGGTCCCGCTGCACGGTGACTGGCTGGTGCCCGGGGAGGAGCGCGCCGCGCTGCTGGCCCTCGGTGCCGGATCCGCCGTCGCGGAGGACGCCCGGCCGATCCTGCGCGGTTTCGCCGGTCAAGTCGCCGCCCGCCCCGACGCTCCCGCTCTCGAATGCGCGGGACGGGTCCTCACGTACGCGGAACTCGACCGCGCGTCCGACGAGTTGGCCCGGAGGCTGGGTCCGGTGGTGGCCGGTCGTACCGTGGGCGTCCGGATCGCCCCCTCCTTCGCCCTCGTCACCGCCCTCCTCGCGGTCTGGAAGGCCGGCGGCGGCTACCTGCCGCTCGACCCCGCGCACCCGGCCGAGCGCGGGCGGCTGATGCTCGGCGAGGCGGACGCCGCCCTGCTGCTCACCGGAGGCGGACACCCGGAGGCTGGGGGCACGGAGCTGGGTGTCCCGGAGTTGCGGGTCCCGGAGCCCGGTACCCCGGAGCCGAGCGTCCCTCAGCCCGGTACCCCGGAGCCCGGTACTCCGGAGCCGAGCGGCCCTCAGCCCGGCACCCCGGAGCCGGGCGCCCCTCAGCCCGGCGGCACGGGATCCGCGGACGCCGTGACACTGCCGGGGACCCAACCGGGCGGCCTCGCGTACGTCCTCTACACCTCGGGCTCCACCGGTGTCCCCAAGGGCGTCGCCGTCGAGCACGCGGCCCTGGCCGAGCGCGTCCGGTGGATGGCCGGGCCGGAGGGCTACCGGCTCCGGCCGGACGACCGGATCGTCCAGTTCGCCTCCATCGGCTTCGACACCCACGCGGAGGAGATCTGGCCCGCCCTGACCGCGGGCGCCTGCGTCGTCCTGTTGCCCGGCGGCGGCCGCACCCTGCCCGACCTGCTGCGCAGCGAGGCCGGGCGGTCCGTCACCGTGCTCGACCTGCCCACCGCGTACTGGCAGGAACTGGTGTCGCTCGGGGACCAGGCCCCCTGGCCGCCCGCGCTGCGCCTGGTGGTCCTCGGCGGTTCCGAGGCACGCGCCGTCACACTCGCCCAGTGGCGGGAGCGGCACGGCGACACCGTGCGGCTGGTCAACACCTACGGCCCGACCGAGGCCACCGTCATCGTCACCGCGGGGGAGCTCGGCGGCCGCCCCGCCGGCGGGCCCGCCGCCGAGGAGCGCCCGCCGCTCGGCCGTCCGCTGCCGGGGGTACGGCTCTACGTCCTGGACGAGCGCGGCGGCCTGCTGCCCGCCGGATCAGAGGGCGAGCTGTACATCGGCGGCCTCGGCCTCGCGCGTGGCTACCTGGCCCGGCCCGAGCTGACGTCGGAGGCCTTCCTGCCGGATCCGTTCGCCGGCGCCCAGGACGGCCGGATGTACCGCACCGGCGACCGCGTGCGGTGGCGCACCGACGGGCAGCTGGAGTTCCTCGGCCGCGGGGACGACCAGGTCAAGATCCGCGGATACCGGATCGAGCCGGCCGAGATCGAGGCCGCGCTCTCCGCCCATCCCGCCGTCGGCCGTGCGGCCGTGCTGGTCCGCGAGGGGCGCAGGCTGATCGCCTATGCCGTCCTGCGGCCGACCGCCGTGGAGGGGGCCGCGGCCGTACCGGCGGCGGGCGAACTGCGCGAGCACATGGCGCTGCGGCTGCCCGCCTTCATGGTTCCGGACGCCGTGGTCCTGCTCGACACCCTCCCGCTCACCGCCAACGGCAAGCTCGATGTCACGGCCCTGCCCGACCCGGAACCGGCGGGGGCCGCCGACGGGTACCTGGCGCCCCGCACCGAGGCCGAGGCCCTGGTGGTCGGCCTCTGGCAGGAGGTGCTCGGCGTACCGAAGGTCGGGGTACTGGACGACTTCCTCGCGCTCGGCGGGGACTCCCTCCTGGTCACCAGGGTCGCCGCCCGCATCCGGGCCGACGTCGGCCTCGACATGTCGATCCGCGACGTCTTCGAGAGCCCCACCCCGGCAGCCCTGGCGGCCCGGGTCGAGGCACTGCTGATCGCCGAGATCGACGCGCTCAGCGAGGAGGAGGCCGCCGGCCGGCTGGACTGACCGGCGCTCCGACCAACGACCGGCAGCACCGCCGGGCGGCAGGGTCCGCCCGGCGGTCCGACCTCCCTCCACGTCGCATCGCATCGCATCGCATCGCACCGCATCGCATCGCATCGCATCGGAGAACGCCATCACCACCACTGCGCCGCCCGCCTCGACGACCGTCCCGGAACTCCTCGACGCGCGGGCCACCGAACACCCGGACCACACGGCCCTGCAGGTCGTCGGCGGCGGGGAACTCACCTACCGCCGTTGGCGTGAGGAGGCGTTGCGCGCCGCCGTCGGACTCGCCGCCGCCGGGGTCGAACCTCACGACAGGGTGCTGCTGCGGTTCTCCAACACGCGTTGGGAGCGGTACGCCGTCGCGTTCCTCGCCGTCCAGTACGCGGGCGGGGTTCCCGTCCCGGTCCGTGAGGACCTGTCCGAGACCGACGCAGCCGCCCTCGCCGCGCTGGCCGAAGCCGGGACGGTCGTGACGGACGGCGGGCTGCCGGGCGTACCGGGCCTGGTGGAGCTGCGTCTGGACGCCCTGCTCGCGGCACACCCCGAGCCGCCGGACGGCCCGCCGCACCGGGTCGGCCCTGCCGACCCGGCCCAGGTGATCGGCACCTCCGGCACCACCGGCGCGCCGAAGGGCGTCGTCGCCGCGCACGGGAACCTGACCGCGGGCCTTGCCGTGCACCCCCGCCGCCGCGCCTACGCCCACTCGCGGCACGCCCTGCACGCCTTCCCGATCGGGACCAACGCGGGTCAGGTGATGCTGCTCACCGCGCTGACCGCCGCGCCCACCACCCTCAGCCTGCCGCGCTTCGACGCGGAGCAGTTCGGCACCGCGGTCGAGAGGTTCGGGGTCGGCACCGCCTTCCTCGTGCCCTCGATGGTGATCGAGCTGGTCAACGCGGGCATCTCCGGGCGGTACGACCTGAGCAGTCTGCGCCTGGTCAACTCCTCCGCCGCCGCCCTTCCCGTGCCGGTGGCGACCGCGCTGGCCGCTGCGCTGCCGGGCGCGACGCTGGTCAACACGTACACCTCCGCGGAGTCCTCGCCCGCGCAGATCTCCACCGTGGTCGACACACGCCGCCCCGGCTCGCTGGGCCGCCCTGCGGACCCCCGTGACCTCCGGATCCTCGACGCGGACGGGGTGCCGCTGCCCGCCGGGCAGGTCGGCGAGGTCTGGCTCCGCCAGCCCGGACCGCCGCGCGGCTACCTGGGCGCCGCCGGGCGGAGCGCCCAGGTGTTCCGGGACGGCTGGGTCAGGATGGGTGATGTCGGACGCCTCGACCCGGACGGCTATCTGTACCTGGTCGACCGGGAGAGCGATGTCATCAAGAGCGGCGCGCTGAAGGTCTCCACCCTGCGGATCGAGGAGGTGCTGCACGAGCACCCCGCGGTCGCCGACGCCGCCGCGCTCGGCCTGCCGCACGCCGTGATGGGGGCGGTCCCGGTGGCGGTCGTGGTGGCCGGGCCCGGCGGTCTCGACCTGGACGAGCTGCGGCTGTTCCTGAGCGCCCGGTTGAGCAGGGCCGAGCTGCCCGTCCGGATCCTGCGCGCGGACGACCTCCCCAGGAACCCGAGCGGCAAGGTGGTCAAGCACCGGCTCCGCACTCTGTTCGACGTGCCCGCCGAGCCGACCGGTCCCGTGGTCGCTCCGGCCACTCCGACGGAACTGCGGTTGGCGGCACTGTGGCGGCGCCTGCTCGGCCGACCGGTCACCGACGTGGCCGCCGAGTTCTTCGCTCTCGGCGGCGACTCGTTCCGGGCGGTCCAGCTCGCCGCCGGGATCAGTAGCGAGTTCGGGATACGGGCGGGCACCGCCGTGGTCTTCGAACGGCCCTCGCTGCGGGCCCAGGCGGCGTGGGTGGACGACCCCGACCGGCGGTCGGACGCCGCTGCCGGAGCACCGGCCGGGGCCGAGACCGTGACGCCCTACCTGGCCGCGCTCCGTGCGCAGCCGCATGCCGTCGCGCTCACCTCGCAGCAGGAGAACTTCTTCCGCTGGATGGCCGAGGCCCCCGGGCGGGACGCCGGCCTGGTGTCGGCGCTGTTCCGGGTGGTCGACCGGCTCGAACCGGAGACCCTGGGCCGGGCACTCACCGAGGTGGTCCGGCGCCACCCGGCGCTGCGAACCCGGTTCGAGACGGCGGCGGGCGGGGTCGTGCGGGCGGTCCTCGACGAGGAGCCACGGGTGCGGATCACGCTGACCGAGGCTCCGGGAGCCACGGACGCGGAGGTGGACGCCCTGCTCCTCGCCGAGCGCGACCGTCTCACCGACCTGTCCCGCGATCCGATGACGCGCCTCCTGGTGGTCAGCCGCTCGGAGACCGACCACGTGGTGCTGGTCGGCACGCACCACATGGTGTCCGACGGCTGGTCGGTCGGCGTGGTGCTCGCCGACCTCGGCGTCTGCTACTCGGCGCTGCGGCGGGGCCGGTCGGCACCGCCCGTCCGCTCCGGCCCCGGCTACCGGGAGCTGGTGGACTGGGCGAACGCGCACTGGCCGGTCTCGCGAGCCCACTTCGGGACCGCGCTGGCCGGAGCACCGGAGGCGGTCGAGCGGTTCGCCGGCCGCCGGGTGGTGGACGAAGTCCTCATCAAGGCGCACGAGTTCGAGGTGCCGAGGTCGCTGGCCGATGCCCTGCGGGCCCGGGCGGCCGCGCTGGGCGCCACGCCCTTCCTGGCCGTCGCCGCGGCCTGGACCGGACTGCTGGCGAGCCGCAGCGGCCACCCCGACCTGGTCGTGATGACCCCGGTGCCCGGCCGCCCCCGTCCGGACGCCGAGCGGACGGTGGGCTGCTTCGTGCAGTCGCTGCTCCTGCGGGTGGACGCGAGCGGGCAGCCTGGTTTCGCCGAGCTGGTGGACCGGCTGCGGGTCGTCTACAGCGAGGCGCTGGACCATCAGCTGTACCCGTTCGCCGAGTTCAGTCCGTCCGCGCCGTTCGCGGCCTGGCTCCGTTACGAGGCGTGGGCCGCGCCCGCGCAGCTGCCGGGCCTGGCCTGCGAGCCCTGGGAGCTGCCGCGCGGCAGCACCGTGCCCTGGCCGCTGCCCGGCGGCGACCGGGGGGTGCCCGAGCTGACCGTGGTCGAGCAGCCGGACGGCGGCCTGAGGTGCTGGCTGCAGTACAACGCCCTGGCCTTCGAACTCCCCGTGATCACCGCACTGTCCGAGGAGCTCACCACCGCTCTGGCCGTCGCCTGCGGGTGATCCGCCGGCGGCTGCGGCACGGCCCCGGGCGGAGCCCGGGAGGGTTCTTGACGGTCCGGGTCGGGCGGGGCGGAACCGGTCGGGTTGTCAGTCCGCTGAAGTAGGCTTCCCGCCACCGCACACCGACTCGGAGGACCCAGAGAATTGACCGGCCTGTCTGCCTTCCCGCTGCCCTTCCACACGTCCCGTTCCCTTCCGTTCGCGACACCGCGCACGCTGCGGGAGCTCGAGATGATGCGGTGCAGCTCCCACATTCGGGCGAAGCCGGAGTGGTTCGAGAAGATGAACGACGCCGACGTCGTCGCCCGGTGGACGAGGGAAGCGATCGACCAGGGCCTCACCGAGGCGCAGGTGCGCTATGTGCTCGCCGAACTCGCGCATTACGCCGCACTGCGGGACCCGGGCACCGGCATCGAGGTGTCGGCCGTCGACGGGGTCTGGCACTCCGACTCCCTGATCGACGACAAGCTGCAGGCCCGGCTGAGCGAGGCGGTCCGGGTTCTGGAAGAGGTCCCCGAAGAGGACAAGGACTGGCACCCCGGATCCGGCGGCCAGGTCCTGGACCTGGTTCATCCCTCGCTGTTCTGCCTGGTGAAGGAGGTGAGCGGGGCCCACGAGCGGGCCTGGAGGAACCCGACGAACCAGTACTCGAAGTACGAGTTCTCGGAGCGGTTCCAGTGGCTGCCCACGGACGTCGACGTCGATGCCGAAGGCGACGTCGCCTTCCGTTCGTACGTCAACAACGTGCATCCCGAGGCCCATCGCGAACTGGCCGCGGTCCTGCCTGACCTGTTCGCGCGCATGCGTCCGCTGCTGGAGAACGTGCTCACCGACCTGCGCCATCCGCGGCCCGTCCGGATCGAGACCGATCCGTGGGGTTGGTACGGCCCGGCGCCGAAGCGTCCGGACAAGTCCGCCTTCAACGATGACGCGGCCTACGACGAGGCCGTCCGCGCGTGGTCGAAGGAAGAGGACGACTGGTGGGAGAACCGCCGCCCGGTCGTCCCGGACGCCCCTGCCTTCACCGCGCCCGAGGTACCCGACGCGTCCGCCCGGGTGGACCTGCGCGGCCGTGGTCTCCAGGTCATCGTCAAGCTCGCCACCATCCACCTCACCCCGGAGAAGCCCGAGTACGCCGGCGGCTCCTGGCATGTCGAGGGGATGATGAACGAGCGGATCGTCTCGACCGGCATCTACTACTGGGACAGCGAGAACATCACCGAGAGCCGGCTGAGTTTCCGGGCCGCGCTCGACGACCCGGAGTACGAGCAGAACGACGACAACGGCATGCGGGACGTGTACGGGCTCGAGGACGAGGACGCGCTGAACCAGATGCTCGGATCGGCCTCGACGCCGGCGGGCCGCTGCCTGGCGTTCCCGAACGTCCTGCAGCACCGCGTCGGCTCGTTCCGCCTCTCGGATCCCACGAGGGCGGGGCACCGCAAGATCCTCGCGTTCTTCCTGGTCGACCCGTCGGAGAAGATCGTCTCGACGTCCGACGTACCGCCGCAGCAGCCGTGGTCCGACACCTCGACCATGACGCTCGAACAGGCCGAGGACTTCCGCGAACAGCTCATGCGGGAACGCAAGTTCTTCATCGACGAACACAACGAGCAGCTCTACGAGCGGGAATTCTCGCTCTGCGAGCACTGAGTCCGGCGGAGGGCGGGGAGCCGTCGCGAGGTTAGGGTGGGCGCGTGCTGCTCCACGTGAACGCGACCTTCGCGGCACTCCTCGCGACGCTGCTCGCCCTCGCCGCCGGTGTGGTCGCGGTCGCTCGGCTCGGCCGCCCCCGCGACACCCTCTCCGCCGGCGCACGCGCCGCCGTCCAGCTCGTCGCCGTCTCCCTCGCGATCGGCTGGGTGGTGCGCGTACTGCCGCTCCTGCTCTGCTTCCTGCTGCTGATGTACGCGGTGGCGGTACGCACCGCCGGCCGCCGCGTCGTCCCCGCGCCCGGGCGCGCCTGGCTGTGGACGGCGGTCCCGATCGCCGCGGCGGTGCTGCCCGTGGTCCTCGCACTCCTGCTCACGGGAGTCGTACCTCCCCAGGGAATCGCTCTCGTGCCCGTCACCGGCATCCTCATCGGTGGCGCGCTCACCGCCACCGTGCTGGCGGGACGCCGTTCCCTCGACGAGCTCGCCACGCGCCGGGGCGAGGTGGAGGCCGGTCTCGCGCTCGGGCTGACCGAGCGGGAGGCACGCATGGAGGTGGCACGCGAGGCCGCATCCGACGCGCTGCTCCCGGGCATGGACCAGACCCGTACGGTCGGCCTCGTCACCCTTCCCGGCGCCTTCGTCGGCATGCTCCTCGGCGGCGCGTCCCCCTTGCACGCCGGCGCCGTCCAGCTCTTCGTCCTCGTCGCCCTGCTCCTGGTCCAGGCCGTCGCCACCGCCGTCACCCTGGAACTCGTCACCCGCGGCCGCCTCGCCCGCGCCGAGCCGTAGCCACGTCATCCGTTCGTACGACAGCACGAGCACGCCGGACGGAAGCCCCGCAGAGTGGGTCACGACGTCGAGACGGGGAGGTGGCGATGCCGGCTCATACGATCCGCTGCTGCTCGCGGGAGCACGTGATCGGACCCCGTCGTGTCTGAGCCGCCCGTGACCACGGTCGGCACCGGCCACGCGGCCGAACGTGTCGTCCGGCCGCGGCGGGCACTGCGTGCCGGTCTCACGCACGCCGTGGCCGTCGGTGTGGCGGTGGCGCTCGGCATCCTGCTCCCGGCGATCGACGGCGGCTCCCGGGTCGCCGGGGACCGCGTCGTGGCCGTGCTGAACGTACTCGGTGTGGGCGTCCTCAGCGTCACCGCTCTGATCTTCTCGTTGATGTTCCTCGTCGTGCAGTGGGCCGCGGGCAACTTCAGTCATCGCCTCGCGCTGTTCCGCTCCGACCCGCTGGTGTGGCGCGTGTTCGCCTTCGTCATCGGAGTGCTGGTCTACTCCGTCACCGCGGTTCTTGCCATCGGCTCACGTGACACGGTGTCCGTGGCCGTACCGATCGCCGCCCTGGTCATGGCCGCCGTCGCTTTCGTGCTCGTCCGGCGCCTCCAGCTCGTCGCGCTGCGCTCGATCCAGCTCTCGCACGTCCTCGACGAGCTGCGCGACCGTGGTCTGCACGTACTCGACGTCTACTGCCCGCCGGGCGAGCCGGCAGGTGCCCGGGACTCCCCGCCGGGGGCGGTGCCGCCGCCCGGGACCGTCACCGCTTCGGTCCTCTGGCGCGGCAGGTCCGCGCTGGTCGAGCAGTTCAACCTGGTTCCACTGGTGGCCGCGGCACGACACGCGGGCGCGACGGTGGTACTCCGCGTGAAGGTGGGAGAGGTCCTCTACGACGGTGACGCGGTGGCGGACGTCCACCACGGCACGGTGCCGGTGGCCGAGGTCCTGAAGGCGGTCGTCGCCGGTCCCGAGCGCACCTTCCACCAGGACCCCGCGCTCGCCTTCCGGCTGCTCTCCGACATCGGTCTGCGCGCGCTGTCCTCGGCGATCAACGACCCCGCCACCGCCGTGCAGGCCCTTGACGCCGTCGAGGACCTGCTCCGCCACGCCGCCGCAGGACCGATCGGGCAGGAGTCCCGCGCGATCGCCGACGCGTCCGGCACGGTGCGGGTGATCCTGCCCGTGCCCGGCTGGGACGGTCTCCTCCGGGTCGGTCTGGACGACATCCTCGTCATCGCGCCCGCCATGCCGATGGTGCTCGCGCGCTGCCGGAGGCTCCTGACCGGGGTGCTCTCCGTCGCCCCCGCTCCTCTCCGACCGCCGCTGGAGGAGCGGCTGGCGTGGACGGAGCAACAGCTCACGGCCCGGCCCTCCTTCATGCGTGACGAGGCCGGTTAGGTCCCTGCCTCGGGCGGCCGGCGGGGCACATCCGTCCGGCAATGGGCTTGTCGGAGACCGGAATTCGCCCTCTTTCCGATGCCTGGGTGATGGGGCATGCTCGGTGGGGTTGCTGGGTCACCTGCGAACCGGTGGGGTCCCTGTGACCAGTGTCCCTTCCGGTATGTGACTTTCAAGGAATGATTGTGCGTACGCAGTCCACCACCCGTCCGGCCGACGCCTCCGGCACCTTCGCCCTGGGCGGCGACCTTCCCGTGAACCGTCTCGGCTACGGGGCCATGCAGCTGACCGGTCCCGGCGTCTGGGGCGAACCCCGTGATCCGGACGAGGCCGTCCGGGTCTTACGCCGCGCGGTCGAGCTGGGCGTCACGTTCATCGACACGGCGGACGCCTACGGCCCGAGCGTCAACGAGCAGCTGATACGCAAGGCCCTGCACCCCTACGCCGATGACCTGGTCATCGCGACCAAGGGCGGGGTGTCGCGCCCGGGTCCGGACGACTGGCGGCCCGACGGCCGGCCCGAGTTCCTGCGCGAGCGGCTGGAGCTGAGCCTGCGGCACCTCGGGCTCGAACGCGTCGACCTGTACCAGCTGCACCGGATCGACCCCGAGGTCCCGACGGCCGAACAGCTCGGCGCGCTGGCCGAGCTGCAGCGGGAGGGCAAGATCCGTCACATCGGGCTGTCCGAGGTGACGGTCGAGCAGCTCGAGGAGGCCCGCGCCCACGTGGACGTCGTCTCCGTGCAGAACCTCTACAACCTCGCGAACCGGTCGGCCGAGGACGTACTCGACTACGCCGAGGCCGAGAACATCGCCTTCATCCCCTGGTTCCCGATCGCCACGGGCGAGCTGGCGCGCCCCGGCGGCCCGCTGGACGCCGCCTCCCGGGTGCACGGCGCGAGCCCCGCGCAGCTCGCCCTCGCCTGGCTGCTGCGCCGCTCCCCGGTGATGCTCCCGATCCCGGGGACGTCCAGCACCGCCCATCTGGAGGAGAACGTCGCCGCCGCGCTGCTGCGACTCGACGACGAGGAGTTCGAGACCCTCACCGCCGCCGGCTGACAGCCGCGGCGCGGGGTCCCGGCCGGCGCGCGCCCGTGGCG
>NZ_JBHTSA010000113.1:0-24750 GCF_042795405.1 Streptomyces sp. NPDC056480
CGGGGGCACCGGGCCTCGGTGATCAGCTACGAGCTAGGACACGCGTCAGTGCGAGTGACCGTGGCCGTGGCCGTGGTCCGCCGGCTCCTCTTCCTTCTTCTCCACCACGAGGGTCTCGGTGGTGAGGAGGAGGGAGGCGATCGAGGCGGCGTTCTCCAGCGCGGAGCGCGTCACCTTCACCGGGTCGATGACGCCGGCCTTGACCAGGTCGCCGTACTCGCCGGTCGCGGCGTTGAAGCCCTGGCCCTTGTCGAGCTCCGCCACCTTCGAGGTGATGACGTAGCCCTCGAGGCCGGCGTTCTCGGCGATCCAGCGCAGCGGCTCGACGGCGGCGCGGCGGACGACCGCGACACCCGTGGCCTCGTCGCCGGTCTTGTCGAGGTTGCCCTCGAGGACCTTGACGGCGTGGACGAGCGCGGAGCCACCGCCGGAGACGATGCCCTCCTCGACCGCGGCGCGGGTCGCCGAGATGGCGTCCTCGAGGCGGTGCTTCTTCTCCTTGAGCTCCACCTCGGTGGCGGCGCCGACCTTGATGACGCAGACGCCGCCGGCGAGCTTCGCCAGGCGCTCCTGCAGCTTCTCGCGGTCCCAGTCCGAGTCCGTGGACTCGATCTCGGCCTTGATCTGGTTGACGCGGCCCTGCACCTCGGACGAGTCGCCGCCACCGTCGACGATCGTGGTGTCGTCCTTGGTGATGGTGACGCGGCGGGCGGTGCCGAGCACGTCCAGACCGGCCTGGTCGAGCTTGAGGCCGACCTCCTCGGCGATGACGGTCGCACCGGTGAGGGTGGCGATGTCGCCGAGCATGGCCTTGCGGCGGTCACCGAAGCCGGGGGCCTTGACGGCCACGGCGTTGAAGGTGCCACGGATCTTGTTCACGACCAGGGTCGACAGGGCCTCGCCCTCGACGTCCTCGGCGATGATCAGCAGCGGCTTGCCGGCGCCGGCCTGGATGACCTTCTCCAGGATGGGCAGCAGGTCCTGGATCGAGGAGATCTTGCCCTGGTTGATCAGGATGTACGGGTCGTCGAGGACGGCCTCCATGCGCTCCTGGTCGGTCACCATGTACGGGGACAGGTAGCCCTTGTCGAAGGCCATGCCCTCGGTGAAGTCGAGCTCCAGGCCGAAGGTGTTGGACTCCTCGACGGTGATGACACCGTCCTTGCCGACCTTGTCCATCGCCTCGGCGATGAGCTCGCCGACCTGCTGGTCCTGCGCGGAGAGCGCGGCGACGGCGGCGATGTCGGACTTGTCCTCGATCGGGCGCGCGGTGGCGAGCAGCTCCTCGGAGACGGCCTTGACGGCGGCGTCGATGCCCTTCTTCAGGGCGGCCGGGGAGGCACCCGCGGCGACGTTGCGCAGACCCTCGCGGACCAGGGCCTGGGCGAGCACGGTGGCGGTGGTGGTGCCGTCACCCGCGATGTCGTTGGTCTTGGTCGCCACCTCCTTCACCAGCTGGGCGCCGAGGTTCTCGTACGGGTCCTCGATCTCGACCTCGCGGGCGATCGTGACACCGTCGTTGGTGATGGTGGGGGCGCCGAACTTCTTGTCGATGACGACGTTGCGGCCCTTGGGGCCGATCGTCACCTTCACCGTGTCGGCAAGCTTGTTGACGCCGCGCTCAAGGGCGCGACGGGCGTCCTCGTCGAACTTCAGGATCTTCGCCATGGGAGCGGTTCAGCCCTCTCGGAAATGGGGTGGAACGAACCGCGCCCCCGGACGCCCGGTGCGGGGTCAAGGGGCGCAGCTCAAAGCATCTGCTTCAGATACTTCGGTGAATTACTTCTCGACGATCGCGAGCACGTCGCGAGCCGAGAGGACGAGGTACTCCTCGCCGTTGTACTTCACCTCGGTGCCGCCGTACTTGCTGTACAGCACGATGTCGCCGGTCTTGACGTCGAGCGGCAGACGCTCGCCGTTCTCGAAGCGGCCCGGGCCCACGGCCAGGACGACGCCCTCCTGGGGCTTCTCCTTGGCAGTGTCCGGGATGACCAGGCCAGAGGCGGTGGTCTGCTCGGCGTCGAGCGGCTGGACCACAATGCGGTCCTCGAGCGGCTTGATGGCAACCTTGGAGCTGGTGGTCGTCACGATCCGACCTCCCCCTTCGGAGATCTCGGGGTCAACTGTCTGAGGTGGCGACCAGGTGGATCCGTCGTCGCGGGTGCCGGACCTGCCCGTCGCTCTGTTGGCACTCTCCAGTGGTGAGTGCCAGAGCCGAGACTATGACCGCGATTAGCACTCGGTCAAGCGGAGTGCCAATTCCTCACCCTCGGCGGTTCGCTTCCGGCCGCGGGGGCGCGCCGTCGGCCGCGGCGGCCGGCTCCGCCCCGCCGGTGCCGACGCGTTCCACCGCCTTCCGGCCGAGCCGCTCGATCGAGTCCACGGTCGAGGCGCAGCCGGTCAGTCCCAGCACGAGTACGGCGGCCAGGAGGGGCAGCGCCCGCCGTCCGCTCACACGTAGTCCTCGAGCTTCGCGACCGCGTACCCCTTGGCCGTGATCACGTTCATCACCCGGCGGACCATGTCGGCCATGCTGCCCTTCCAGTCCTCCTTGCCCCGGAAGTGGGTGAGGACGATGTCGCCGGGGTGCAGGTCCCGGTCCCACTCGCGCCACTCCATGTGGTCGGGGAATGCCTCCGCGGCCCACAGCGGGACGGCCTTGACGCCGCAGGTCTTGGCGGCCCGCAGGGTGTCCTCGTTGTAGTTGCCGTACGGCGGGCGGAACAGCGGGGGCCGGGTGCCGAATCGCTTCTCGATGACGTCCTGCATCCCGCAGATCTCGCGCTTCTGCTGCTTGTACGAGAGTCCGGGCAGGTAGCGGTGGTTGAGGGTGTGGTTGTGCAGGGACACCCCCGACTCCTGCGACTTCTGCATCCGGGCGAAGTAGCCGTAGTCGTCCTTGACGACGTAGTCGCTGAGGAAGGCGCTGTAGGGGATCTTCAGCTCCTTCATCATCCGCAGCAGCTCGGGGTCCTTCTCCGAGCCGTCGTCGATCGTCAGGAAGACGATCTTCTGCTTGGTCGGGACGGTGGTGAAGACGGGCGGCAGGTCTTCCCCGTCGGTCTCGAAGCCCTTGCGGGTGGTGATCTTCGGCTTGACGGCGGGCGGGGCCGGGGCTTCGAGCGGGGGCTTGGCGAGGCCCCACTTCTTGGCGGCGAGCACACGGGCGGCGCGCTGCTTGTGGACCCTCTCGACGTACGCGTTGAGCGCGCCGGCCGCGCCCTGCTCCTGGGCCCGCGCCTGCTGCCCGGCGGCGGGGGCGGGCGCGCCGCGGTCCGGCTCGGCGCTTTCGGAGCAGCCGGTGGCGGCGGAGGCGAGGGCGGCGACGACGAGCACCGCCCCGAGCACCCGGGAGGAACCGTGCACACCTTTTGCCATCGTTTATTCCTTTTGTCGTACGAGTCGTATGGCGCCGCATCCTGTCAGCGCGGAAGCCCCTTCACGGGTACGACACCGCCGTACGTGCCCTCGGTCCCCCGGCCGGCCCACAGCATCACAGGGCCCACAATGGGACGGGTGACCGACCTCGCCGCCTTCGCCCCGCTGCTCACCCCCGAGGGGCAGACGCTCCTCACGGTCCTCCGCGACCACGACCCCGCCCAGGAACTGGCGGTCGTCTCCCGGCTGCGCCGCGACCACCCCGCCGAGCTGGTGACGGCGGCCGTCGGGCAGGCGCGGCTGCGGCAGCGGGCGGTGGCGAAGTTCGGCGCGGAGGACGCGTACCGGATGTACTTCACGCCGAACGGCGTCGAGCAGTCGACGCGCGCCTCGGTCGGCACCTACCGGGCCGGCCGGATGAAGGCGCTCGGGGTCCGCAGCGTGGCGGACCTCTGCTCCGGGATCGGCGGCGACGCGATCGCGCTCGCCCGCGCCGGGATCTCGGTCCTCGCCGTGGACCGCGACCCGCTGACGGCGGAGGTCGCCCGCGCCAACGCCGAGGCGCTCGGCCTCACGGAGCTCATCGAGGTGCGCTGCGCGGACGTCACCGAGATCGACACCGCCCCGTACGACGCGGTCTTCGTCGACCCGGCGCGGCGCGGCGGCCGGGGCCGGATCTTCGACCCCGAGGCGTACTCCCCGCCGCTCTCCTGGGCGGTCGAGGCGGCCCGCAAGGCCCCGCACGCGGCGCTCAAGGTGGCCCCGGGCATCCCGCACGAGGCGGTCCCGGCGGAGGCCGAGGCCGAATGGATCTCGGACGGCGGGGACGTCAAGGAGGCCGTCCTCTGGTTCGGCACGGAACCGGGCGCCCGCCGCGCCACCCTGCTCCCCTCGGGCGCCGGCCTGGTCGGCCGGGGCCTCCCCGACCCGGCGGTCCGCCCGGTCGGCCGCTACCTCTACGAGCCGGACGGCGCGGTCATCCGCGCGCATCTCGTCGCCGAGGTGGCGGAGGAGCTGGCCGGCGGCCTGATCGACGAGACGATCGCGTACGTCACGGCGGACGGGCTGGTCCCGACCCCGTACGCCGCCGCGTACGAGATCACCGACGAACTCCCCTTCAACCTGAAGAAGTTGAAGGCCCTGCTGCGGGAGCGCGAGGTCGGCACCCTGACGGTGAAGAAGCGCGGCTCGGCCGTCGAACCCGAGGAGATCCGCCGGAAGGTGAAGCCGAAGGGGCCGAACGCGGCGACGGTCCTGCTCACCCGCGTCGCGGGAGCCCCGACGATGCTGATCGGCCGCCCGGCGGGCGGCGGCCGCTGACCCCCACCGATCAGGACGCGACGCGCGGCGGCCGGCTCATACCGCTGCGCGGCGCGGCGGCCGAGGCGGCCGGCTCAGGACGCCGCCGACGGCCCGCGGCCCGTCAGCCGCACCGCGAAGCGGTAGTGCCCTATGGCCTTCACCAGACCCGTCAGGCCGGTGACCCAGAGGATCAGGGCGACGCCCATGCCGTAGGCGACCAGGCCGTAGCCGTCGTTGCGGCTGACGCCCATCGGGACCGCGAAGCCCATCCAGAGGCCGAAGCCGCACATCGCGAAGGACAGCAGCAGCCAGCAGGCGCTCAGGACGGGGGCGCGCAGCCGGGCGTCCGTCGGGCCGTGCCGGTCCAGCTCCGCCCACTGCACGAGGCGCTCGCGGACCGTCCGGTCGAGCCGCAGGCTGCGGATCGTCAGCCACACGGCCGGGACGAGGACCCCGATGCCGAAGAGCGACGTGGCGAGCCCGGTGATCAGCATCAGCACGTCGGGGACGGGCTGTCCCATCGAGGTGAGCAGGACGCCGACCAGCCCCCAGCCCAGCTGGAGCAGGAGGAACCAGAGCAGGAACATCGCGAGCCGCGCGCCCCCGAGCAGCCGCCTGCCGAGCTCGTCCAGGGCCCGCGCCCGGTCGGCGAGCCGCGCGTCGCGGTCGGGCCAGTTCCGGATCTCGGCGGGCGGGGGCGGCGGGGGCAACGGGTTACGCGGGGACATGCCAAGCACCCTAAGGGCGCGTCACGGCACGTCCAACTCCCGCACCTTCCCCCGCAACAGCGCCCGTTCGCTCTCGTTGCGGGTGAGGTCCGCCGCCCGCTCGAACTCCGCCCGCGCCTCCTCCGCCCGCCCGAGGCGGGCCAGCAGGTCGCCGCGGACGCTCGGCAGCAAGTGGTAGCGGGCCAGGTCCGGTTCGGCGGCGAGGGCGTCGACGATCGGCAGGGCCGCCGCGGGGCCCTCGGCCATCGACACGGCGACCGCGCGGTTCAGCTCGACGACCGGCGAGGGGGCGAGGGCGCCCAGCTTCCCGTACAGCGCGGCGATGGTCGCCCAGTCCGTCTCCTCGTACGAGGCGGCCCGCGCGTGGAGGGCGGCGATCGCGGCCTGGAGGGCGTACGGGCCGTACGAGCGCCCGTCCCCGGCGCGTTCGAGCGCGGCGTATCCGCGCCGGATGAGGAGCCGGTTCCAGCGCCGCCGGTCCTGCGCGGCGAGCAGCACCGGCCGCCCGTCCGGTCCGGTCCTGGCCGCCGTCCGGGAGGCCTGGAGCTCCAACAGGGCGACGAGCCCCTGCGCTTCGCCCTCCTGCGGGACGAGCGCGGCGAGGACGCGGGCGAGCCGCAGCGCGTCCTCGCAGAGGCCCGGCCGCAGCAGGTCGTCGCCCGCGGTCGCCGCGTACCCCTCGTTGAAGATCAGGTAGACGACCTCGAGGACGGAGCCGAGCCGGGCGGCCCGGTCCTGCCCGTACGGCACCTCGAACTCCACGCCCGCCTTCGCGAGCGCCCGCTTGGCCCGGGTGATCCGGGCCGCGACGGTCGCCTCCGGCACGAGGAAGGCGCGGGCGATCTCGTCCGTCCGGAGCCCGCCGACGAGCCGCAGGGTGAGGGCGGCGCGGGCCTCGGCGGAGAGCACGGGGTGGCAGGCGGTGAAGATCAGCCGCAGCACGTCGTCGTCGATGTCCCCGGGGCCCGAGGGCTCGGGATCGTACGACTCCTCCGTGAGCGTGCGGCCGACCTCCGCGAGCTTCCGCGCGTACGTCTCGCGCCGCCGCACCAGGTCGACGGCCCGGTGCTTGGCGGCGGCCGTCAGCCAGGCTCCCGGGCGCTCCGGGACGCCTGTCCGCGGCCACTGCTCGAGCGCGGCGACGAGCGCGTCCTGGGCGATCTCCTCGGCGATGCCGACGTCGCGGACGATCCGCGCCACCGTGGCGATGATCCGCGCCGACTCCATCCGGAAGACCGTCTCCAGCGTCTCCTCGACCGTCTGTGCCGTCACGCCTCACATGACAGCACAGGTACGGCTCCGGAAGCGGTCAGCCCTCCGGCATCTCCTCGACCTCGCGGACCTCGAGCCCGACCTTCCACTGGGGCGGGTGCACGGCGAGGAACCGCTTCCCCCACTCGACGGCCTCGGCCATGTCCTTGCACTGGAGCATCGCGTAGCCGCCGACGACCTCCTTGGTCTCGGTGAACGGTCCGTCGGTGAACGACAGCTTCCCGTCCGACCAGGTGATCCGGGTGGACTCGGAGGTCGGCCTGAGCCCGGCGGTGTCCACCATGGCCCCGGCCTTGGTGATCTCCTCGAAGAGCGCGCCCATCCGCTCCTCGAAGCCGGGGTCGGCGCTCTCCATGTCGATGGTGTTCTCCTCGATGCGGACGAGGGACAGGAAGCGGGGCATGACGACTCCTCGATGATGCGGTGGCGGGGCCGTTCCCCGCCTTCCACACATACGTCGAACGGGAGAGCACCGCATCGACGACTCGCGAGAAGTTTCTTCCGACGTCATCGGCTCAGACGTAGTCCTCCAGTCGCGCCACCGTGAAGCCCTGCTCCTGGATGCGGCGGAGCATCGTCGCCGTCATCTCGGTCATCGTCCGGCCCTTGAGCTCGGAGGGGCCCCGGAAGTGGGCCAGGATGATGTCGCCGGGGTGCAGCTTCTTGTCGGCGCGCTGGTACTGCATGTTCTTGATCTGCATGGACTCGCGCCACAGCACGATCGCGTCGACACCGCACGTGCCCGCCGCCGCGCGCGTGGCCTCGTTCCAGTTGCCGTAGGGCGGGCGGAAGAGGCGCGGGGTCGTGCCGTACCGCTGCGCGAGCTTCGTCTGCTGGCCGCATATCTCCCGGCGCTGGGCGTCCTGGGACAGGGTGCGCAGGTCGGGGTGGGTGAGGGTGTGGTTGGCGAGTCCGTGGCCCTGGGCGACGAGCGGGGTGAAGTACCCGTAGTCGGCGCGGACGGCCGAGTCCGTGAGGAACATCGTGACCGGGATCCTGAGGTCCTTCATCATTCTGACGAACGCGGGGTCCTTCTCCGCGCCGTCGTCGATCGTGATGAAGACGATCTTCTCGGTGGTCGGTATCTCGCTGATGACGGGGACCGGGTCGCCCGGCCCGCGCGTCACCGGCTTGACCGCCGGCGGGGCGGGCGGGGCCGGGAGGGGCTTGAGGCCCCAGCGGCGGTACGCGGCGGCGGCCGCGGCCTCGGGTGCCTCGGGTGCCTGCTGCCCGGCGGACGGTTCGGCCGCGGGTGCGTCCGTCTTCACCGGGGCGGCGGCGGGTGCGGGCCGTTCCGCCCCGCAGCCGGTCACCAGGAGAGCGGCGGCGGTCAGCGCCGCCCACAGCGCGATCGTCTTCTTCACGCGCTGTGGGATGCCGGATTCGATCGAAAGGTTGCTCTACTTTCGGTCGCGTGTCGCCCGTCCGGCTATTCGACCGACTCGAAGCGCCAGCGGTGGACCGGACGGGTGATCAGCTCCGCGTCCGGCTCCGGCAGCTCGGGCAGCTCGGCGTCGAAGCTCTCCGCCTCCCACCAGGTGAGGACGAGGACCCGGTCCTGCGGGGCCCGGAAGACCTCCCGGCGGACCGGCTCACGGGCGAGGACCCGCGCGCGGGCCCATTCCAGGAGCTCGGCTCCCCGGCCCTGCGCGGCCCGCGCCTCCCACATGAGGGTGAGCCTCATGAGTACAGGTTCTCCTTGCTGACCTCGTGCACGTGATCGTGGTCGTGGGAGTGGCCGTGCGCGTGGGCGCCCGGCACGTGCGGGTCCGTCACCGGAAGGGACGAGTCCGCCGACAGTTCCAGGTCGGAGGCGGGCCGGTTGCGGGCCACCATCTCGGAGCCGAGGGCCGCGACCATCGCGCCGTTGTCGGTGCACAGTCCGGGCCGTGGCACCCGCAGCCGGATACCGGCCCGCTCGCAGCGCTCCTGGGCGAGCGCCCGGAGCCGCGAGTTGGCGGCGACGCCGCCGCCGATCATCAGGTGGTCGACGCCCTCGTCCTTGCAGGCCCGGACGGCCTTGCGGGTGAGGACGTCCACGACCGCCTCCTGGAAGGACGCGGCGACGTCCCGCACGGGCACGTCCTCGCCGGCCGCCCGCTTGGCCTCGATCCAGCGGGCCACGGCGGTCTTGAGGCCGGAGAAGGAGAAGTCGTACGCGGGGTCCCGCGAGCCGCTCAGACCGCGCGGGAACGCGATGGCGGCCGGGTCGCCCTCCCTGGCGAGCCGGTCGATGACCGGTCCGCCGGGGAAGCCGAGGTCGAGGACCCGGGCGATCTTGTCGAAGGCCTCGCCCGCCGCGTCGTCGATGGTGGCGCCCAGCGGCCGCACGTCGGAGGTGATGTCGGAGGAGAGCAGCAGCGAGGAGTGGCCGCCGGAGACGAGCAGCGCCATCGTCGGCTCGGGCAGCTTGCCGTGCTCCAGCTGGTCGACGCAGATGTGCGAGGCGAGGTGGTTGACGCCGTAGAGCGGCTTGCCGAGGGCGTACGCGTAGGCCTTGGCCGCCGAGACGCCGACGAGCAGCGCGCCCGCGAGGCCGGGGCCGGCCGTGACGGCGATGCCGTCGAGGTCCTTCGCGGAGATCCCGGCCGTCTTGAGGGCGCGCTCGATCGTCGGGACCATCGCCTCCAGGTGGGCGCGGGAGGCGATCTCGGGCACGACGCCGCCGAAGCGGGCATGGGTGTCGACGCTGGACGCGACGGCGTCCGCGAGGAGCGTGGTCCCGTGGACGATGCCGACGCCGGTCTCGTCGCAGGAGGTCTCGATGCCGAGTACGAGCGGTTCGTCAGCAGCCATCAGAATCAGTCTCAGTTCCTTGAACGGTCAGTCGCATCACGAGCGCGTCCACGTTTCCGGGCTGGTAGTAGCCGCGCCGGAAACCGATGGGCTCGAAGCCGAAGCGCTCGTAGAGCTTCTGGGCCCGGGTGTTGTCCACGCGCACTTCGAGGAGCACCTCTTCGCACTCGAAGGCGGTGGCGTGGTGGAGCAGGTCGGTGAGGAGCCGGGCGCCGAGCCCCGTACCCCACTGGTCGCGGGCGACGGCGATCGTCTGCACGTCGCCGAGTCCGCCGGCCGCGGCGAGCCCCGCGTACCCGACGAGTCTGCCCTCGGAGGTCTCCGCCACCAGGTAGCGGCGGGTGGCCCGCGGCCCGCGCGCGTGCGCGAGCTCCGACCAGAACATCCCCGCCGACCAGGCGTCCTCGGGGAACAGCTCGTCCTCGAGGGCCAGCACCGGTGCGATGTCCCACCAGCGCATCTCGCGCAGTTCCAGGGCGCCGGTCACTTGGGGGTGACCACCTTGTAGTTCTTCGGCACCTGCGCGTCGGGCCGGCGCAGATACATCGGCAGCGGGTCGAGGAAGCCGCCCCCGCCGGCCGCGAGCCGCTCCGCCGCGAGCGCGGCGAGCGCGGCCGCCGACTGGTGCTCGGGGTCGCGGGCGTCGGGGAAGGCCTCGGGGTAGAGGCGGGCGCCCGCGCCGACGACGGGGAGTCCGGCGAGCCGCTCGGCGATCTCGGCGGGCCGGTCGACGGCCGCGTCGGTCACGCGCGTACGGGAGTCGTCGTACCGCGCCCAGTAGACCTCCTTGCGGCGCGCGTCCGTGGCGACGGCGAAGGGCTCGTCGATCCCGGAGGCGTACGCGAGGCCGTCGAGGGTGCACAGGCCGTGCACCGGGACGCCGAGCGCGGAGGAGAAGGCCGCGGCCGTGACGAGACCGACCCGGAGGCCGGTGTACGGCCCGGGGCCGACGCCGACGACGATCCCGGTGACCGCGTCGAGCTTCAGTCCGGCCTCGTTGAGGACCCGGTCGACGGCGGGCAGCAGCAGCTCCCCGTGGCGGCGGGCGTCGACCTGACCCGACGAGGCGACGACGGCCTCGCCGTCGTGGAGGGCGACGGTGACGGCGGGGGTGGCGGTATCCATGGCGAGCAACAGCACGCGAACAGCCTACGGCTCCCGGGCACGGTGCCCCGCCCCTCGCTCCCCCGGCTGCTACCGTCACCCTTCGATACATTCGTACGAGAGGTGGGCACGGTGGCACGGAGCAGCTCGGGATTCGTGGCCGGGCTCACGGCGGCGGCCGTCGCCGCGGTCTGTTTCCTGGCGTACCAGGCCTCGGCGAACGCTCCCTCCGATCTGGCGGCCAAGCCCCGGACCCCCGGCACCTCCGTCCCGTCGATCTCGCCGAGCGGCGGGCCGAAGCAGCCCCCGAAGGACCCCCTGGCCGTGCCCGCGGCCTCCGGCAGCGGCGAGCGCGTGGTGTATTCCCTCGCCGACCGCCGGGTGTGGCTGGTCAACGCGAAGGGCAAGGCCACCCGGACGTTCACGGTGATGCCGAGCACGGTGGACCCGGCGCCGGGCGCGTACAGCGTGACCTCCCGCTCGGGCTCGGTCCGCGGCTCGGACGGCGTGCAGATCGAGCACGTGGTGCGGTTCGCCACGGCCCAGGACGTGGCGATCGGCTTCAGCGCGGCGGTCGACGGCTCGACGCCGAGCCCGGACCCGGCGAGGAAGACCGGCGGCATCCGCATGAAGCGGGCCGACGGGGACGCGCTGTGGACGTTCGCGGTGATCGGCGCGAAGGTCGTCGTCGTCGCGTAGGCGCAGGCGTCGACGCGCAGGCGTCGACGCGCAGGCGTCGTCGTGCAGGCGTCGTCGTGCAGGCGTCGTCGCGCAGGCGTCGTCGCGCAGGCACGGAGGGCGGGCCGCTCCGGACCCGCCCCAGGGCTACGCGGCTCTGCCGCGGACGACCCGCACGATCCGCTCGACCTGCCCGGCCCTCGCCCCGCGCTCCTCGTCCGCCCGGTCGGGGCGCCCGCCCGGCGGGGTCGACACGGCGCGGGCGGCCGCGCAGGATGCCAGCAGCTCACTCATCGAGACGTGGTCCCGGACGGGTTCCGCGCGCTTCGGCGTCGCCATGCATGCCTCCCGTAGGTTAGGTTCACCTAACCAGCTTGTGCATCCATGTGACCACGGCACGTGGGAACGACGCAACACCTTCCCGACACGTTGTCGGAAACTACGTACGACCGTGGGGCAGCCCGTACGGCCGGTCAGAGCACTCCCAGGTCCTCCTCGGCCCAGCGCGGACCGATCCCGCGCAGCACGACCGTGCGCCGGTCGTCGTCGGTGTCGCCGGCCACCCGGTGGATCAGCAGGTGCAGCCGGTCGTCCGTCAGCTCCTCGACCTTCCCGTCACCCCATTCGACGACCACGACCGACTCGGGCAGCGAGACGTCGAGGTCCAGGTCCTCCATCTCGTCGAGTCCGCCGCCGAGGCGGTACGCGTCCACGTGCACCAGCGCGGGGCCGCCGACCAGGGACGGATGGACGCGGGCGATGACGAAGGTCGGGGACGTGACGGCGCCCCGCACGCCGAGGCCCTCGCCGAGGCCACGGGTGAGGGTCGTCTTCCCGGCGCCCAGTTCACCGGTGAGCATGACGAGGTCGCCGGGACGGAGGATCTTCGCGAGACGGCGGCCGAGCTCCTGCATCTGCTGGGGGGAGTCGATGGCGAGAGTGGCGCCGGAGACGGGCGGGTGCGCTGCTTCCATACCCGCCAACTTAACCGTTGCGGGTCTCCGGCCTCACCGTGACGGTCGCCGCCGCGGTCTCCGGGACGGCTCCCACCCGGACGAGCAGGTCGGCGAGCCGGTCGGTGACCGCCTCCGGGTGCTCCAGCATCACCAGGTGGCCGCCGTCCGGCACGATGACGAGCTCCGCCTCCGGGAGGACATCGGCGATGGCCTCGGTGTGGGAGCTGGGGGTGACCAGGTCGTGGTCGCCGGCGAGCGCGAGCACCGGAAGGTCGCGGAGGACGGGCAGCGCGGCGGCCTTGTCGTGCTCGGCGAAGGCCGGGTAGAAGGCGGCGACGACGTCGATGGGGGTGGACTCGATCATCCGCTCGGCGAAGCGGGCGACGGCCGGGTCGACGTCCCTCGAGGCGAACGAGTACTTCTTGATGAGCCCGGCGAACAGGTCCGCGGTCGCCCGACGGCCCCGCTCGACCAGCTCCGCCTGGGAGCCGAGCGCGCGCAGCACACCGGGCAGGACCCTCCTCACGGCGTTGACGCCGGCGATCGGGAGGCCGTACGAGACCTCCCCGAGCTTCCCGGCGGACGTGCCGACGAAGGCGACGCCGACGACCCGGTCGCGGACGAACTCCGGGTACCGGTCCGCGAGCGCCATGATCGTCATACCGCCCATCGAGTGCCCGACGAGGACGAGCGGACCCTCGGGCGCGGCGGCGTCGAGGACGGCCTTGAGGTCCCGGCCCAGCTGGTCGATGGTGACGGGCACGGCCTCGGCGCCGGACTGGGCGACGCCCTGCCCCGAGCGGCCGTGGCTGCGCTGGTCCCAGTGGACGGTGCGGACGAGACCGCGCAGCGCGGCCCGCTGGAAGTGCCAGGAGTCCTGGTTGAGGCAGTAGCCGTGGCTGAAGACGACGGTCACGGGGGCGGGCTCCTTGCGCCCGAAGAGCCGCCGCCGACGGGCGGGCGGGGTGTCCGGCGCCACCTCGTCGACCTCGTAGTACAGGACGGTCGAGTCGTCGGCGAGGGCCCGGCCCGGGGTCCCGCGCAGCCCGCCGTACGGGCCGGTGGAGTCCAGGGCGAGGCGCGCCTTCTGCCGTACGGACCTGCCGACGGTGAGCCGCTCGACGGCCACCCCGGCGGCCGCTCCCGCCGCGAGGACGCCTATCGCGGCGCCGGCGAATCCGGCGCGGCGCCACGTACCGGTGCTGCTGGACTCGCCCACGGGCCCCCCTTTACTCGCCCAGGTACACGCGCGGGACGCGCGCGCCGATCCGGGTGACGATCTCGTACGCGATGGTGTCGGCGGCCACCGCCCAGTCCTCGGCGGTCGGTTCGCCCCGGTCGCCGGGTCCGAACAGCACGGCCTCGGTGCCCGGCTCGGGGACGTCCCCGCCCAGGTCGACGACGAACTGGTCCATGGCGACGCGTCCGGCGACGGTACGGACGGTGCCGTCGACGAGGACGGGGCCGCGGCCGGAGGCGTGCCGGGGGACGCCGTCGGCGTAGCCGAGCGGCACGAGGCCGAGGGTCGTCTCGGCGTCGGTGACGTAGTGGTGGCCGTAACTGACGCCGTGGCCGGCCGGGACCCGCTTGACGAGGGCGACGCTCGCCTTGAGCGACATCACCGGCCGCAGCCCCAGCTCGGCGGAGGTGCCCAACTCCGGGCTCGGCGACACGCCGTACATGGCGATACCGGGACGGACCAGGTCGAAGTGGGCCTCGGGGAGGGTGAGGGTGGCCGGCGAGTTGGCGATGTGCCGGACCTCGGGCTCGACGCCGGCCTGCTCGGCGTGGTCGAGCATCGAGCGGAAGACGTCGAGCTGGGCGGCGATGGAGGGGTGGTGCGGCTCGTCGGCGCAGGCGAGGTGCGACCAGAGTCCGGTGACCTTGACGAGCCCGTCGGCCTCGGCCTTCAGGGCCGCTCCGACCAGCTCGGGCCAGTCGGCGGGCTGGCAGCCGTTGCGCCCGAGCCCGGTGTCGGCCTTGAGCTGGACGCGCGCGGTGCCGCCGGTCCTCCTGGCCGCCTCGACGACCTCCTCCAGGGCCCACATCCCGCTCACCGACATGTCGAGACCGGCCTCGATGCCCTGGTCCCAGGGGTCGCCCGGGGTCCAGAGCCAGCACATGACCGGCACGTCCGTGATCCCGGCGGCGCGCAGCGCGAGCGCCTCGTGCGGGGTGGCCGTGCCGAGCCAGTCGGCACCCGCGTCCAGGGCGGCGCGGGCACAGCGCAGCGCGCCGTGACCGTACGCGTCGGCCTTGACCACGGCCATGATCCGGACGTGGGGGGCGACACGGGCGCGCAGCGTGCGGACGTTCGCACGCAGCGCACCGAGGTCGATCTCGGCGCGGGCTCTGCGGGGCGGCGGTGTCTCAGTCATCGCGCCCAGTCTCTCAGGTGTCAGCTCCCGGGCCGCTTTCCCCAGATGTAGACCCGGTCACCCTTGCGCAGCACGTCCCAGAGTTTCTGGGCGTGGCGGTAGCTGAGATTGACGCAGCCGCGGCTGCCGGTGGGCGTGGCGAGCTGCCCGTAGACGGCGTGGAAGGCCTGACCGCCGCTGAAGAACTGGGAGTAGGGCATGGGGGTGTTGTAGATGGTGGACCAGTGGTCCTTGTGCCGCCAGTAGACGGAGTGCCATCCGGTCCGGGTGGCGTACCCCTTGCGTCCGCTGCGCATGGTGACGACGGGGAAGGTCACCTTCTTGTCCTTCCGCACCCACATGAGCTGCCGATCGAGGTCGACACAGGCCACGGCGTACTTCTTCACGGGACAGCGGCGCCCCGGATCCAGGTTCTTCCGGGCGGCGAGCAGCTCGGCCCTGGCCCAGGTGACGGGTCCGGCGTAGCCGTTGGCGGGCTTGATCCTCTCCCTGATCTGGAAGGCGCGGATGGCCCGGCAGTCGGCGGCGGACTGCTTCCCGTCGACCTTGAGCTTCAGCAGCCGCTCGACCCGCCGCTGATGGGTGCCGGTGGTGGCGGTGCAGGAGGCCGCCACGGCACTCCGGGGCATGTACTCGACCAGCTCGTCCGCTTCCTCCTCGGGCGTGGGCACGGGCACGTCGCCCTCGGGCCGCAGGGGCGGCAGCACCTGATCGGGCGTGTCCATCGGATACTCGGCCTGCCCGCCCCCGACCACGCCGGGCACGAGCCCGTCCCCCGGCTCGGGAACGTCGGCGGCGGCCCCGCCTCCGGCCAGGGGCACGAGCAGGACCCCGAGAAGAACGAACAACGACACGGCACGACTTCTGGATCTGATCACCCACCCATCCCATCCCCGACGGCCCGGGCGAGCGCGCCGGGAGAGGCGGCCGGCGGAGCGTGTTCAGCCGACCGGGGGTGGGGTGAGGGGGAATCCGTGCTCCCCTGCGGCCCCGGGGCCACCTCCCGCCACGGCACCTCCTACGGCCCCGCGGCATCTTCCCACCACGGCACCTCCTACTGCCCCGCGGCCACCTCCCGCCACGGCATCTCCTACAGCCCGTCCGTCACATCCCGCCACGCGCCTCCCAGTGCCCCCGCCACCTCCCCCGCCGTCACCGGCCCGCCTCCCGACGCCCGCCGCGCCGCGAGACCGTGCAGGTACGCCGCGCACGACGCCGCGTCCACCGGGCGCAGCCCCGCCGCCAGCAGCGAGCCCGCGAGGCCCGACAGGACATCCCCGCTTCCCGCCGTCGCCAGCCACCCGGTCCCCGTCGGGTTCACCCGCACCGCGCCACCCGCAGCCGCACCCGCCGTCCCCGGTCCCGCCCCCGTTCCCGCCCCCGTCCCCGGTCCGCACACCAGCGTCGTCGACCCCTTGAGCAGCACCGTCGCCCCGAACCGCGCCGCCAGCTCCCGTACCGCCGCGAGCCGCCCCGCCTCCACGTCCTCCCGGGTCGTGCCGAGCAGCGCCGCCGCCTCCCCCGCGTGCGGGGTGAGCACGGTCGGCGCGCTGCGGGCCCGTACGAGCGAAGGGTCGAGCCCCCGCAGCCCGTCGGCGTCCACGAGCACCGGCACGTCCGATGCGAGGACCTCCGCGACGCCCGGCTCGTCGCCGAGCCCCGGCCCGACCACCCATGCCTGCACCCGCCCCGCGCGGTCCGGCGGCCCCGGGTGGACCAGGGTCTCCGGGTGCGCCGCGATCACCGCGTCCGCCGCCGGCCCGACGTACCGCACGGCCCCCGCACCGCCCCGCAGGGCCCCTTCGACGGCGAGCACGGCCGCTCCCGGATAGCGCGCGGACCCGGCGACGACGCCGAGCACCCCGCGCCGGTACTTGTCGCTCTCGGCGCCCGGCACGGGCAACAGCCGCGCCACGTCCTGGTGCTGGAGCGCCTCCAGGTCGGCCACGCCCGGCAGTTCGGCGCCGAGCCCGATGTCGACGAGCCGCAGCGCGCCCGCGTAGGACCGCGCCGGGTCGACGAGCAGGCCCGGCTTGTACGTCCCGAAGGTCACCGTCACGTCCGCCCGCAGCGCCTCCCCCGCCACCTCCCCCGTGTCCGCGTCGACGCCGCTCGGCAGGTCGACGGCGACGACGACCGCGTCGGAGCCGCGCGCGGCGCGGGCGACGGGCACGGCGTCGGGCCGGAGCCCGCCCCGTCCGCCGATGCCGGTGATGCCGTCGAGGACGAGATCGGCGGCGGCGAGCGGTTCGAACGGGTCGTCGTGGGCGCTGTCCACGACCCGGCCCCCCGCCGCCCGCAACGCGGCGAGCCCGCCCTCGTGCGCGCGGTCGCCGAGGAGGACGGCGGTGACTCCGGCGCCGCGCCGGGCGAGCCGCGCGCCGGCGTAGAGGGCGTCGCCGCCGTTGTCGCCGCTGCCGACGAGGAGGACGGCTCTCGCCCCGTACACGCGCCCCTTCCCGAGGAGCGAGCAGCAGGCGGCGGCGAGTCCGGCGGCGGCGCGTTGCATGAGCGCGCCTTCGGGGAGTCGGGCCATGAGGGCGGCTTCGGCGGCCCGTACGGTCTCCACGCGGTAAGCGGTACGCATGGTCGCAGTCTGCCGCAGCCCCCGGGCGCCCGCCCGCCGCCGCCACACCTCCCGCTCCCAAGCCCCGGCCCGGAGGCGCGGGTTGACGCCCCCTCACCGATCAACTTAGGTTTGCCTTACCTAAGTAGCCGGTACCTGTCGGTACCCGTCTCCCGGAAGGCCAGCTTCGCCATGCGCACCGTCACCCGCTCCGCCCTCACCCTCGCCTCCGCCGCCGTCCTCACCCTCGGCCTCGCCTCCACCGCCTCCGCCGCCACCACGAACCGCACCGTCACCGACGGCACCCGCACCTACAACCTCTCCCTCACCGCCCCGAACACCGCCTCCGCCGCCGGCGCCAACGTCACCGTGACCGGCGCCGGATACAACCCCGACCAGGGTGTCTACGTGGGCCTCTGCGCGATACCCGCGGGGGTGAACACCTCCGACCCCGGCACCTGGAACAGCAAGCCCACCCCCTGCCTCGGCGGCCAGGACGAGACCGGCACGACCGGCGCCTCCCACTGGGTGAACAGCGACTGGTACTGGATGTCCCCGTCCAACTCCTCCCCGTTCACGGAGTCCGGCGGCCTCGGCTCCTTCTCCGTCCAGATCCACGTCAAGGCGAAGATCTCCGACACGGTCACCTGCGGCCAGTCGGGTGTGACCTGCGCGATCGTCACCCGAGCCGACCACTTCGACAGCTCCGACCGGAAGTACGACGTGTACGTGCCGGTGACCTTCCAGTGAGATCCGTCCTCCTGGCGACGGCCGCCGTGCTCGCCCTCGCGGGCACGGCGGCGGTCGCGCCGGCCGCCACCACGGCAGCGACCCCGGCCCCGCTCCACGAGAACCTCCGCACCCTCGCCCCGCCCCTGGGCGCGGCCCTGGACGCCGAGGTCGACCCGGCCGCCGACCGCCTGTACGTCAGCAGCAGCGACGGCACCGCCCACCGCCTCACGGTGTACGACACGGCCACCGGCGCACCCGTCGGCGACCCGGTCGAACTCCCCGCACCGGCCACGGTGCTGGCCCTCGGCGCCTCCGGCACCCTCTACCTCGGCCTGTCGACCCGTATCGCCGTCTACGACACCGCGACCCGCGCCGTCACCGACGGCCGGCTGCCCGTCGAGGGCAGCGTCACCCTCCTCGCCGCCGACCCGGGACAGGGCCGGCTGTACGTCGGCAACCAGGCCGCGAAGTCCGTGACCGTCTACGACACCGGGACCGGCACGGTCGTCGGTACGCCCGTCGTCCTGCCCTTCCACCCGGCCGGACTCGCCGTGGACACCACGAGCCACACGGGTTACGCGACCTACGTCGGCGGTGCCGTCGAGAACGGCTCCGTCGTCTACCGGAACATCCTCAACGCCGTCGACGGCACCACCGGCCGCCTCACCGGCACCGTCAGCCTCGGGACCACCGCCCTGGGCAGCATGGGCGTCACCGTCGACCCGGCCGGCCGCACGGGATACGTGGCCAACCTGGCCGCCGGTACGGTCTCGGTCGTCGACCTCGCCGCACTCGAGGTCACTGGCACCCTCACCGTCGACGGCAACCCGAAGGCCCTCGCGTACGACCCGGGGACGACGACCCTGTACGCGGCCCGCACCGGCGCCTCGTCCGTCGCGGTCGTCGACCCGAGGACGGGCACGGTGACCGAGACGATCACGACGGGCGAACGCCCGGCGGCCCTGGCCCTGGACCCCGCGGAGCACACGCTCTACACGGTGGCCGGCGGAGCGGTGACCCAGACGGTACGCAAGACCCCTGCGCCCACGGGACCGACACCGACCCGGGAGCCGACGGACCCGACGCCGACCTCCACGGACCCGACGCCGACCACGACCGGCCCGACCCCGACCACGACCGCACCCACGAACACGACCACGGCCGAGCCCCCGACCGCGGAACCGACGGACCCTCCCCCGACGGACCCGAGCCCGACCGGCGCCTCACCGACGGCGACCGCCCCGACCCCCGAACCGACACCTACGGACCCGACCTCCCCGGACGGCACCACGGGACACACCACCGGCGGCGGCACCGCAAGCGACGCCGGCGGCACCACCGGAGGCACCCGCCCCGGCGCCCCCGACGGAACGAGCCCCGCCGGCGGCCTCGCCGCCACCGGCGGCAGCGCCCTCCCCGTCGCCCTCACCGCGGCGAGCCTCGCCGCCCTCGGCGGCGCGGCACTCGCCCTGACCCGGCGACGCCGAGCGGCGGAGGAAGACACCGGGAGCACCACCCCCTAGACGCGCGCGGCACTCACACCCGACGCCGGCCCTGGCAGCCGCGCGCACACGGCCAGGGGCCCGACCGTCCTCCGACGGCCGGGCCCCTGGTCCGTACATCCCACGCCTACGCCTCGGCGATCACCACGGCGGACGCGACCCCCGCGTCATGGCTCAGCGACACATGCCAGTGCTTCACGCCCAGCTCGGCCGCCCGCGCCGCCACCGTCCCGCTCACCCGCAGCCGTGGCTGCCCGGTGTCCTCGACGTACACCTCGGCGTCCGTCCAGTGCAGCCCGCCCGGCGCGCCGAGCGCCTTCGCGAGGGCCTCCTTCGCGGCGAACCGCACCGCGAGGGAGGCGGGCCCACGCCGCTCGCCGCTGGGAAGCAGCAGTTCGCTCTCGACGAAGAGGCGCTGGAGCAGCCCCGGTGTCCGCTCGATCGACGCGGCGAACCGGTCGATCTCGGCCACGTCGATCCCCACCCCGATGATCATCTGCTCACCTTCACACGCACGCACTCACTCCACGGTCACGGACTTGGCCAGATTGCGCGGCTGGTCGACCTCGTTGCCCCGCGCGGTGGCGAGCTCGCAGGCGAAGACCTGGAGCGGCACCGTGGAGACCAGCGGCTGGAGCAGCGTAGGCGTGGCCGGGATGCGGACGAGGTGGTCGGCGTACGGGACGACGGCCTCGTCGCCCTCCTCGGCGATCACGATGGTGCGGGCGCCGCGGGCGCGGATCTCCTGGATGTTCGAGACGATCTTGTCGTGGAGGACGGAGCGGCCCTTGGGCGAGGGCACGACCACCACGACCGGCAGGTCCTCCTCGATGAGCGCGATCGGCCCGTGCTTGAGCTCTCCGGCGGCGAAGCCCTCGGCGTGCATGTACGCCAGTTCCTTGAGCTTCAGGGCGCCTTCGAGGGCGACGGGATAGCCGACGTGCCGGCCGAGGAAGAGGACGGTGTCCTTGTGCGCGAGGGAGCGGGCGAGGGCCCGGACGGGCTCCATGGTCTCCAGGACCCGCTCGACCTCGTCGCCGATCCGGGCCAGCTCGCGGACGACGGCGTGGATCTCGTCGCCCCACTTGGTGCCGCGCACCTGACCGAGGTAGAGCGCGAGGAGGTAGCAGGCGACGAGCTGGGTGAGGAAGGCCTTGGTGGAGGCGACGGCGACCTCGGGCCCTGCGTGCGTATAGAGCACGGCATCGGATTCCCTCGGAATCGTCGACCCGTTCGTGTTGCACACGGCGAGCACCTTCGCGCCCTGCTCCCGCGCGTGCCGCAGTGCCATCAGCGTGTCCATCGTCTCGCCCGACTGGGAGATCGCGATCACGAGGGTGCGCTGGCCGAGGATCGGGTCGCGGTAGCGGAACTCGCTGGCGAGCTCGACCTCGCACGGGATGCGGGTCCAGTGCTCGATGGCGTACTTGGCGATGAGACCGGCGTGGAACGCGGTGCCGCACGCGATGATGACGATCTTGTCGGCCTCGCGGAGCACGGCGTCGGGGATGCGCACCTCGTCGAGGGTGAGCCGGCCGGAGCCGTCGATCCGGCCGAGGAGGGTGTCGGCGACCGCCTTGGGCTGCTCGGCGATCTCCTTGAGCATGAAGTAGTCGTAGCCGCCCTTCTCGGCGGCGGAGGCGTCCCAGTCCACGTGGAAGGCACGGACGTCGGCGGGCGCCCCGTCGAAGTCGGTGACGGTGACGCCGTCCCTGGTCAGCTCGACGACCTGGTCCTGGCCGAGTTCGATGGCCGACCGGGTGTGGGCGATGAACGCGGACACGTCGGAGGCGAGGAAGTTCTCGCCCTCGCCGACACCGACGACGAGCGGCGAGTTCCGGCGGGCGCCGACGACCACGTCCGGCTGGTCGGCGTGCACGGCGACCAGGGTGAAGGCCCCGTCGAGCCGCCGGCACACCAGCCGCATGGCCTCCGCGAGGTCCCCCGCGGAGGAGAACTCCTCGGCGATGAGGTGGGCCACGACCTCGGTGTCCGTCTCGGACAGCAGGTCGTGGCCGCGCTCGGCGAGCTCCTCCCGGAGCGGGGCGAAGTTCTCGATGATGCCGTTGTGGACGACGGCGACGCGCCCGGCGTTGTCCAGATGCGGGTGCGCGTTGGCGTCGGTCGGCCCGCCGTGGGTGGCCCAGCGGGTGTGTCCGATGCCCACGGACCCGCCGACGAGCGGCCGGTCCACGAGCTCCTTCTCCAGGTTGACGAGCTTGCCCGCCTTCTTGGCCGCGGCGAGCCCTCCGTCGGAGAGCACCGCGACACCGGCCGAGTCGTAGCCCCGGTATTCGAGCCTCTTGAGGCCCGCGACCACCACATCAAGCGCCGACTGCCCGCCGACGTATCCCACGATTCCGCACATGACGGCAGCCTACGGCGGAAGGCGCCCGAAGGGCCGGAGTCAGGACAGCTTGGCGGCCTGCGCGTCGATGACGGCCTGCGGCAGCGTCTTGACCCCGCCGGGGACGAGGCTGATCGTCGAGAACGACGCGAGCGTGTTGCCCTGACGGAAGACGACGAGCTTGCTGACGAACGGCTCGCCCTCCATGTCGGAGGTGACGGTGAAGGCGACGGCCTCCTCACCGGCGGTGACGCTCTCCGGGGCGACCTTGGCGACCTTCGTCTTCTCCTTGAGGTGGACGACGTGGAAGCCGCCGGCGCACTCCGCACCGGCCTTCTTCACCGAGGCGAAGGCCTCCTGCGCGCCCTGCCCCTCGTACGAACCGAGCGTGACCGCCGTGACCTGGGCACCCAGCCCGCCGAGGATCGCCTCCTCGGGCGAGGCCGACGCGTCCTTCTTCGGCTCTTCGAGGACCTTGCGCTCCGCCGACGCGGCGGGCGAGCCGGGCGAGATGAAGGACATGGCGTGGGCGATCGGCGCACAGGCGGCCTTGTCGGCGGTGACCGAGGCCGCCGGGACGACGTCCCCGGTCTCGGTCTTCTGCACCTGGTAGCCCTTGAGGTCGGCCCGCTCGACGATCGCCTTCTCCAGCTCGGCGTCGGACAGCGTCCTGGCGGCGGGCGCGCTCGTGGCGGAGGCGCTGGGCGCACCGGTGCCACCGGCCTTGTCACCCTTGTCGTCGCTCTTCTCCCCGCCACCGCAGGCGGTGACGAGCAGGGCGAGGGAGACGGCGGTGGCCGCGACGGCGGCACTTCGAATGGACGTACGCATCTGAGGCGGCTCTCTGCTTCTCTTCGTGTTCACAAGCCGCCCGACAGGGCGGCTTCCCCCCGCGTGAAGTCGTGAGGCATCGGATCCAGGAGCCCACGCGGCATCAAAGGATCACCCTAGGTCCACGGTCGGACAACGCGATTTCCGCGTGACCCACCCCACCCCCCACACCCCCCGCCGACCCGCGACAATGGCGGGGTGATCACTTCGCCGCCACGAAGCGCCAACGGCACGACGCCCTACGTCGACCTCACCCGCGCCGAGTGGAGCGCCCTGCGCGACAAGACCCCGCTCCCCCTCACCGCCGAGGAGGTCGAGCGGCTCCGCGGTTTCGGGGACGTCATCGACCTCGACGAGGTCCGGGACATCTACCTCCCGCTGTCCCGGCTGCTCAATCTGTACGTGCAGGCCACCAGCGGACTGCGGGGCGCCCTCAACACCTTCCTCGGCGAGAGCGCCGAGCAGCGCGGCACCCCCTTCGTCATAGGAGTCGCCGGTTCGGTCGCCGTCGGGAAGTCGACGGTCTCCCGTCTCCTCCAGGCCCTCCTCGCCCGCTGGCCGGAGCACCCGCGCGTGGAGCTGGTCACCACGGACGCCTTCCTCTACCCGATGGAGGAGCTGAAGGCCCGCGGCCTCATGTCCCGCAAGGGCTTCCCCGAGTCGTACGACCGCCGGGCCCTGACGCGGTTCGTCGCCGACATCAAGGCGGGCAAGGACGAGGTCACGGCCCCGGTCTACTCGCACCTCATCTACGACCGCGTCCCCGGCGAGCGCCTCGTCGTCCGCCGCCCGGACATCCTCATCGTCGAGGGCCTCAACGTCCTCCAGCCGGCCCTGCCCGGCAAGGACGGCCGCACCCGCGTCGGCCTCGCCGACTACTTCGACTTCTCGGTGTACGTGGACGCGCGCCCGGAGGACATCGAGCGCTGGTACCTCAACCGCTTCCGCAAGCTGCGCGACACCGCCTTCCAGGACCCCGACTCCTACTTCCAGCGCTACACCCAGGTCTCCGAGGACGAGGCCCTCGACTACGCGCGCACCATGTGGCGGACCATCAACAAGGTGAACCTCCTGGAGAACGTCGCCCCGACCCGCGGCCGGGCGACTCTCGTCGTCCGCAAGGGCCCCGACCACAAGGTGCAGAGGCTGAGTCTCCGTAAGCTCTGAGGATGCTGCATCTCCGGATGATCGTGCCGCCCGACCGCACCCGGGCCGCCGTCGAGGTGATCGAGTCCACGGTCGGCACCACACACCTGGTGGTACTGCCCGGAGCGGCCCGGGAGCCCTCCGGCGACGTGGTGATGTGCGACGTCGCCCGTGAGGCGGGCGACGAACTCCTCAAGGGACTGCGCGGGCTGAGGATCGATCAGGACGGCTCCATCGCGGTCGAGAACATCGACTTCTCCCTCTCCGCGCGTGCGGACACCGCCGAGAAGGAGGCTCCGGGCGAGCCGGCGGACGCGGTGCTGTGGGAGCAGCTGGAAGGGGCTACGCACGAGGAGTCGACGCTCTCGATCACGTACAGCGCGTTCATGATCCTGGCGACGATGATCGCGGCCTGCGGTGTCGTCCTGGACAACTCGATCCTGATCGTGGGCGCCATGGCGGTCGGACCGGAGTTCGGCCCGCTCGCGGGAGTCTGCACGGCCGTGGTGCGCCGCGAGCCGAGGCTGGCGGCACGCTCGCTGATCGCGCTGATCGTCGGCTTCGCGGCGGCGATCGCGGCGACGACGGTGTTCAGTCTGGGAATGGACGCACTCGACCTGTTCAGCGAGAGCCGGCTCGACGGTGACCGCCCCAACACCAGCTTCATCTGGCAGCCGGACCCGTTCTCGTTCGTCGTGGCCCTGCTCGCGGGTGTGGCGGGCATGCTCTCCCTGACCTCGGCCAAGTCCGGGGCCCTGGTGGGCGTGGCGATCTCGGTGACGACGGTCCCGGCGGGCGCGAACGCGGCGGTCGCCCTCAGCTACGGCGACTTCGGCCAGATGTGGGGCTCGATCGAGCAGCTGATGCTGAACCTGTTCGGCATCATGCTGGCCGGGGTGCTGACCCTGTACGGGCAGAAGCTCCTCTGGCACACCCAGCGCGGCCACTGGCGCCGCCCGCCCGGGGCCCGGAAGGGCAGCTGAAAGGGCAGCCGAAGGGGCAACTGAAAGGGCCCCGCCCGCACCCGATACGGG
>NZ_JBHTSA010000114.1:0-24057 GCF_042795405.1 Streptomyces sp. NPDC056480
CGGTACGACGTACCGTGCGGCGCCCTCGCGTGCGTGCAACCGTGCGCGGATCCGTGCGCGGAGACCCCGTCCGCCCTACGCCGTGGTCGCCAGCAGCTTCCGCAGCAGCCCGGCCAGCTGCGCCGCCTCCTCCTCGCCGAGCGCGCTCTCCAGGGCCTCCCGCTGCTGCGCGAGGCCGGCGGTGACGGACCGGTCCACCAGCTCCCGGCCGTGCTCGGTGAGCGTGACCCGCAGTCCGCGCCGGTCGTGCGGATCGGGGCTGCGGGTGACGAGCCCCGCCTTCTCCAGCTTGTCCAGCCGGCCGGTCATCCCGCCGGTGGTGATCATCAGCGTCGCGGTCAGCTCGCGCGGCGAGAGCGTGTACGGCTCCCCTGAGCGGCGCAGGGTCGCGAGCACGTCGAACTCCCCGAGCGCCAGGCCGTAGGGCGCGTACGCCTTGTCCACCTTGCCGCGCATGGCGTTCGCGAGCCGGTAGATCCGCCCGAAGACGGCCATCGGCACGGTGTCCAGGTCGGGGCGGACCGCCGCCCACTGGTCGGTGATGGCGTCGACGGCGTCGTGGGCGGGGCCGGGGCCGGGGGTCTTCGTGTCCATGCGAGCAGTCTCCTCTTCCGTGTGACTCGATGGCAAGAAAGCCACTTGCAAGTAAGTAGCTTAGTGGTAAGTTAATTACCGCCAAGCCAGTCCGGCCCGCTCGGACCGGCATCCGCAGCAAGGGGGAGACCGTCATGTCCCGCAAGGCAGCCGTCGTCGCGCTGACCGCCCTGGCCCCGATCTCCTGGGGCTCGACCTACTTCGTCACCACGGAGTTCCTGCCGCCCGACCGGCCGCTCTTCACCGGCCTGATGCGCGCCCTGCCCGCCGGGCTCCTGCTCCTGGCGCTCACCCGCAAGCTCCCGCGGGGCGCCTGGTGGTGGAAGTCCGCCGTCCTCGGAGCCCTCAACATCGGCGCGTTCTTCCCGCTGCTCTTCCTCGCCGCCTACCGGCTCCCCGGCGGCGTCGCCGCCGTCGTCGGCTCGGTCGGCCCGCTCTTCGTCGTCGGCCTCGCCGCCCTCTTCCTCGGCGAGAAGCCCACGGTGAGGACCCTGCTCACCGCCATCGCCGCGGCCTTCGGCGTCAGCCTCGTGGTCCTCAAGGCCGGGGCGGCGTTCGACACCGTCGGCGTGCTCGCCGGACTGCTCTCCTCCCTGTCGATGTCGGCCGGCGTCGTCCTCACCAAGCGCTGGGGCCGCCCCGAGGGCGTCGGCGCCCTCGCGCTCACCGGCTGGCAGCTCACCGCGGGCGGCCTGGTCATCCTGCCGATCGCCTTCCTGATCGAGGGTGCCCCGCCGGCCCTGACCGGCACCAACCTGGCCGGGTACGCCTACCTCGCCTTCGGCAACACCGCGATCTCGTACTTCCTCTGGTTCCGCGGCATCGAGCGGCTCAGCGCCTCCTCCGCCACCCTCCTCGGCCCGCTCTCGCCCATCACCGCCGCGATCATCGGCTGGGCTGCGCTCGGGCAGGCCCTCGGCGCGGTGCAGCTGCTCGGCATGCTGATCGCCTTCGGCGCGACCCTGACGGGCCAGCTGAGCCCCCGTACGGCGAAGGGGGCCGAGCCGGCCGCCGAGGCGGACGCCGGACCGGTCGTCGCGGTGGCCGCCGAGCCGGCCGCCGGGCCGGTCGTCGAGGCGCCCCTCGAATCGTTCAGTTCCATCGAAGGAAATGGTCAGAAAGTTTCGATGGACCTGGAAGGTTCGGCGGTGCGACGGTAGGCCCCATGAGCCTGACCAGCACACGTCACCCGACCCCCGTCCACACCCGGAAGCCGGCGCCCGCCCGAGGCGCCGGCTTCGGTGTGCTCCTCGCCCTGCTCGCCACGGTCGTCTGGTCCGGCAGCTTCGTCGCGGCCCGCGCCCTGCACGACACCGTCCCGCCCGTCCAGGCCGCCTTCTGGCGCTGGATCGTCGCGATCCTGGTCGTCACCCCCCTCGCCGCCCGCGCCACCTGGCGGCAGCGACACCTGATCCGCCGTCACCCGGGCTTCGTCGTCCTCGCCTCGCTGCTCGGCATCACCGTCTACAACACCCTCGTCAACCAGGCCGGACTCACCACCTCCGCAGGCAACATGGGCATGATCATGGCCGCCTCTCCGGTGGTCATGGCGCTGTACGAACGGTTCGGCGGCGCCCGGCTCGGGGCCCGGCGCGTCACGGGCATGGTCATCGCCTGCGCCGGCGTGCTGCTCCTGGTCGGCAGGGGAGCCCTGCCCTCCCGGCTCGGCGCCGGCGACCTGTGGATGTTCGCCGCGGCGCTCAGCTTCGCCTCGTACAGCGCCCTCCTCAAGCGCCGGCCGGAGGGACTCGGCGGGGTCGTCTTCCTCTACGCGACCTTCCTCTTCGGCGCCCTGATGCTGCTCCCGCTGTACGTGGCCGACCTCGTGGTCCACGGCGGCTTCGAGCCCACCGCGGGCACCGTCGGCCCGCTCGTCTACGTCGGCGTGCTCTCCTCCGCCGTCGCCTTCTTCGCCTGGAACAAGGCCGTCGCCCTCATCGGCGCGGCCCGTGCCGGCGTCGTCTACTACCTCCAGCCCGTCTGTGTCGCCCTCCTCTCGTACGCCCTGCTCGGCGAGCGGCTCGGCGTCCTCGGCGTGGCCTGCATGGCGCTCATCCTCGGCGGAGTGGCCCTCAGCTCGGCGACCGGCGCGCGCGGGGCCGCATAGCTCCGGATAGGTTGCGCCCCATGACCGAGTGGGACATCAAGAAGCTCCAGATCCTCCGCACCCTCCGTGACCGCGGCACCGTCACCGCGACGGCGGAGGCGCTGCTGATGACCCCCTCGGCCGTGTCGCAGCAGCTCACCAACCTCGCCAGACAGCTCGGCGTACCCGTCCTGGAGGCCCAGGGCCGCCGTGTCCGGCTCACCGACGCCGCCCACCTCGTCCTGCGGCACGCGGAGGTGGTCTTCGCCCAGTTGGAGCGTGCCGACGCCGAACTCGATGGCTATCTGCGGGGCGAGGCGGGAGAGGTGCGGGTGGCGGCGTTCTCGACGGCCGTGCCCGCGCTCGTCGTGCCCGCCGTACGGCAGTTGCGGAGCGCGCACCCCGGGCTCGACGTCCGGATCCGGGAGGCCGAGGCGGCGGAGGCGTACGAACTGCTCTCGGCCGGCGAGGTCGATCTGGCACTCTCGCTCGCCGCCCACGCGCCCTCCGCCCGCGATCCCAAGTTCAGCCGGGTCCCGCTGCTCGCCGACCCCCTCGACGTGGCCCTGCCCGCCGGACACCCCCACGCCGACGCGCCCGGCCTGCGGCTCGCCGACCTCGCCGCCGAGCCCTGGATCTTCGGCGGCTCGGGCCCCTGGTCGGAGATCACCACCGCCGCCTGCGAAGCCGCCGGATTCGTGCCCGAGCAGGCCCACAGCGCCTCCGGCTGGACCGCGATCCTCGCCATGGTCGAGGCCGGGATGGGCATCGCCCTGGTGCCCCGGATGGCCTCCGCGGAACGCCGGGGCGGCGCCGGGATCGTGATGCGGGTCCTCGCCGCCGACCAGCCGCGCCGCCATGTCGTCGCGGCGGTACGGCGCGGGGCGGAGGAGGGCCCGGCGGTGGCGCGGGTGCTGGGAGCGCTCCGGCAGGCGGCGGCCCAGCGGGAGACCGTGCAGCAGGCCTGATCCCGGGCATCGGCCGACGGAGCCGGAGCCGACCCCCTCGGAAATTGTTCAGCAGAACTGAAGACACCCATCGAAAACATTCGATGGACCCACCAGGTCTCCGAGGCGCACAGTCGACGCATGACCTTCGAGACGAGCCAGGACCAGGACCCGCACGCCAACGACGCCGCCCCGTACTCCGGCGGCGACCCGTACGCCGACTACCGGGCCGGTGACTTCCCCTTCACCGAGCTGGTCGACCTCGCCGACCGCCGTCTCGGCGCCGGTGTCGTCGCCGCGAACGACGAGTTCTTCGCCGAGCGGGAGAACCTCCTCGTCCGTGAGCGGGCCGTCTTCGACCCCGAGCACTTCGGCCACAAGGGCAAGATCATGGACGGCTGGGAGACCCGCCGCCGCCGCGGCGCCGACGCCGAGAACGTCTTCCCCGCCCCCGAGGACCACGACTGGGCCATCGTCCGGCTCGGCGCCCCCGGCGTGATCCGCGGGATCGTCGTCGACACCGCCCACTTCCGCGGCAACTACCCGCAGCGCGTGAGCATCCAGGCCACCGCGGTGGAAGGCTCGCCGAGCCCCGCGGAACTCCTGGACGCCAAGTGGGAGGAGCTCGTCCCGCCGACCCCCGTCCGGGGCCACGCCGAGAACGGCTTCACCATCACCGCCGAGCGCCGCTGGACCCACCTCCGGGTCTGCCAGCACCCCGACGGCGGCATCGCCCGCCTCCGCGTCCACGGCGAGGTCGTGCCCGACCCCGAGTGGCTGGAGCTGCTCGGCACCCTCGACCTGATCTCCGTGCTCAACGGCGGCTCGTACGAGGACGCCTCGGACCGGTTCTACTCCTCGCCGACCCAGATCATCCTGCCCGGCACCTCCCGCAAGATGGACGACGGCTGGGAGAACCGGCGCCGCCGGGTGCGCGGCACCAACGACTGGGTGCGCTTCCGGCTCGCCGCGCAGGGCGCCGTCCGCGCCGTCGAGATCGACACCGCCTACCTCAAGGGCAACTCGGCGGGCTGGATCGCCCTCCAGGGGCGCAACGGGGAGACGGGGGAGTGGTTCGAGATCATCCCCCGCACCAGGCTCCAGCCCGACACCCTCCACCGCTTCAAGCTCCCCGCCCAGGCCGTCGTCACCCACGTCCGCCTGGACGCCTTCCCCGACGGCGGCGTCGCCCGGATGCGCCTCCACGGGACCCTGACGGAGCAGGGCGCGGCCGATCTGCGCGCCCGGTTCACGACGCTCGGCGGCTGAGCACGGCCGGGCCCCGCACTTCCGCCCGGCGGAGCGGCAGCGCGCCGACGCCCGCCCGCCGGGCGGACCTCACGGTCGGTTCTTCCCGCTCCGTACGCGCCAGACCCGTGGGAGCGCCGATACGCGAAGGGGCCCCGGACCGACCTGGTCCGGGGCCCCTTCCTCCCTACGGGGTGCGTTACTTCGCCGCCGCCGCGTCCGCCGCCCGCGCCCGGAGCGCGCGCTCCACGCCCGCGCGGCTCTCCGTCACCAGGCGGCGCAGCGCCGGGGCCGGGTCGTGCTCGGCGATCCAGGCGTCCGTCGCGTCCAGGGTCTCCTGCGAGACCTGGAGGCTCGGGTAGAGGCCGACCACGATCTGCTGGACGATCTCGTGGCTGCGGGTCTCCGAGACGCCCTTGATCGACGCGAAGTACTTCGCCGTGTACGGGGCGAGCAGCTCGCGCTGGTCGGCCTGCACGAAGCCGCCGATGACGGCCTCCTGCACGGCGTTCGCCAGCTTGTCGTCCTCGACGACCGAGGCCCAGGCCTCCGCCTTCGCCGCCTCCGTCGGACGGCCCGCGCGCGCGGTGGCCGCGTGGCGCTCGCCCGCCGCGGTGCGGTCGCGCTCCAGCTCGGCGGCGATCTCCGGCTCGTCGTAGACGCCGGTGGCCGCGAGCCGCTGGACGAACGCCCAGCGCAGCTCGGTGTCGACCGCCAGGCCCTCGATGGTCTCGCGGCCCTCGAGGAGGGCCGCGAGCAGGTCCAGCTGCTGCGGGGTGCGGGCGGTCGCCGCGAAGGCGCGCGCCCAGGCCAGCTGGTGGTCGCTCGCGGGCGCGGACGCCTGGAGGTGCGCGAGGGTGGCCTCGGTCCAGCGGGCCAGCCCGGCCTCGCGCCACTCCGGCGCCGCGTACATCTCCAGGGCCGCCTTGACCTGGCCCTGGAGCGACTGGACCACGCCGATGTCGGACTCCTTGGCGACACCGGAGAGCACGAGCTCCAGGTAGTCGCGGGTGGCCAGCTCGCCGTCACGGGTCATGTCCCAGGCCGAGGCCCAGCACAGGGCGCGCGGCAGCGACTCGGCGAAGTCGCCGAGGTGCGCGGTGACGTTCTTCAGGGACACCTCGTCGAGGCGGACCTTGGCGTACGACAGGTCGTCGTCGTTGAGGAGGACGACCGCCGGGCGGGCCTTGCCCACGAGCTGCGGGACGGCGGTCAGCCCGGCGGCCTCGATGTCGAGTTCGAGGCGCTCGGTGCGGACCAGCTTGCCGGCCGCGTCGAGGTCGTAGAAGCCGATCGCGATCCGGTGCGGGCGCAGGACGGCCTCGCCCTTGGCGCCGGCGGGGAGCGCGGGCGCCTCCTGCTTGACGGCGAAGGAGGTGATCGAGCCGTTCTCGTCGGTCTCGATCTCCGGGCGGAGGATGTTGATGCCGGCGGTCTCCAGCCATGCCTTCGACCAGGTCTTCAGGTCGCGGCCGGAGGTCTCCTCCAGGGCGCCGAGGAGGTCGGAGAGGCGCGTGTTGCCGAAGGCGTGGGCCTGGAAGTAGGCCTGGACGCCCTTGAAGAACTCGTCCTGGCCGACGTAGGCGACGAGCTGCTTCAGGACCGAGGCGCCCTTGGCGTACGTGATCCCGTCGAAGTTGACGAGCACGTCCTCCAGGTCGTTGATCTCGGCCATGATCGGGTGCGTGGAGGGCAGCTGGTCCTGGCGGTAGGCCCAGGTCTTCTCCGCGTTGGCGAAGGTCGTCCACGCGTTGGGCCAGCGGGTGCCCGTCACCGAGGCCTGGCAGGCGACGGAGGTGTAGGTGGCGAACGACTCGTTCAGCCAGAGGTCGTTCCACCACTCCATCGTCACGAGGTCGCCGAACCACATGTGGGCGAGCTCGTGCAGGATGGTCTCGGCGCGCCGCTCGTACGCCGCGTCCGTCACCTTCGAGCGGAAGACGTACTGGTCGCGGATGGTGACCGCGCCCGCGTTCTCCATCGCGCCCGCGTTGAACTCCGGCACGAAGAGCTGGTCGTACTTCGCGAACGGGTAGTCGTACGCGAACTTCTCCTGGAACCAGTCGAAGCCCTGGCGCGTGACGTCGAAGATGTGGTCCGCGTCGAGGAACTCGGCGAGCGACGGACGGCAGTAGATGCCGAGCGGGACGCTCTGCCCGTCCTTCTCGTACGAGGAGTGCACCGAGTGGTAGGGGCCGACGATCAGCGCGGTGATGTACGTGGAGATCCGCGGCGTCGGCTCGAAGGTCCAGACGTCGTCCTTGGGCTCCGGGGTCGGAGAGTTGGAGATGACCTTCCAGCCCGTCGGCGCCTTCACGGTGAACTGGAAGGTCGCCTTGAGGTCGGGCTGCTCGAACGAGGCGAAGACGCGACGCGCGTCCGGCACCTCGAACTGCGTGTACAGATAGGCCTGGTCGTCGACCGGGTCGACGAAGCGGTGCAGACCCTCGCCGGTGTTGGTGTACGCGCAGTCGGCGACGACCTTCAGCTCGTTGCGGCCGGCCAGCAGATGGCGCAGGTCGATCCGGGAGTCCCGGAAGACGGCGCCGATCTCCAGCGAGTGGCCGTTCAGCACGACCTCGTGGACGGCGGGGGCGACGAGATCGATGAAGGTCGAGGCGCCGGCCTCGGCGGAATCGAAGCGGACGGTGGTGACGGACCGGTAGGTGCCGCCCTCCTGCGCACCGGAGAGGTCGAGTTCGACCTCGTACGCGTCCACGGTGAGCAGCGCTGCCCGCTGCTGAGCCTCTTCACGGGTCAGGTTTGTGCCAGGCACCCGGTCAACTCCTCGGTTTTGTGATGTTTGGCCCATCCTTCCACGGGGTGTGTCGGCAGCGCACGAGACATTTCCCAGGGCGAACACGGGAGCCTTCCCGGGCGAACGCGCGAGGGCGGCCACCCGTCTCCGGATGGCCGCCCTCGTGGCGTGGCGGGGGTCAGGCGCCCTTGAGCTCGGCCGCGACCAGCTCGGCGATCTGCACGGCGTTCAGCGCCGCGCCCTTGCGCAGGTTGTCGTTGGAGAGGAAGAGCGCGAGGCCGTTCTCGACGGTCTCGTCCACCCGGATGCGGCCCACGTACGAGGCGTCCTTGCCGGCCGCCTGGAGCGGGGTCGGGATCTCGGAGAGCTCGACGCCCTCGGCGTCCTCGAGCAGCTCGTAGGCGCGCTCGACGCTGATCGGGCGGTCGAAGCGGACGTTCACCTGGAGGGAGTGGCCGGAGAAGACCGGGACGCGCACGCAGGTGCCGGAGACCTTGAGGCCGGGGATCTCCAGGATCTTGCGGGACTCGTTGCGGAGCTTCTGCTCCTCGTCGGTCTCGAAGGAGCCGTCGTCCACGATCGAGCCGGCCAGCGGGACCACGTTGAACGCGATCGGGCGCTTGTAGACGGCGGGCTCGGGGAACGCGACGGCCTCGCCGTCGAACGCCAGCCGGTCGGCGGTCTCGGCCACGGCACACGCCTGCGTGCGCAGCTCGGCGACACCGGCCACGCCCGAGCCGGAGACGGCCTGGTAGGTGGTGGCGATCAGCGCGGTGAGGCCGGCCTCCTGGTGGAGCGGCTTGAGGACCGGCATCGCGGCCATCGTGGTGCAGTTCGGGTTGGCGATGATGCCCTTGGGGCGGTCCTTGATCGCGTGCGCGTTGACCTCGGAGACCACCAGCGGGACCTCGGGGTCGCCGCGCCAGGCGGAGGAGTTGTCGATCACGACGGCGCCCTGGGAGGCGACCTTCTCGGCGAGGGCGCGGGAGGTGGCGCCGCCGGCGGAGAAGAGGACGATGTCCAGGCCGGTGTAGTCGGCGGTGGAGGCGTCCTCGACCGTGACGCCGTCCACGACGGTGCCGGCGGAGCGGGCGGAGGCGAAGAGCCGCAGCTCGTCGAGGGGGAAGCTCCGCTCGGCCAGGATGCTGCGCATGACTGTGCCGACCTGACCGGTGGCTCCGACGATTCCGACCTTCACGGGGACTCCTCCGTACGTATGTGCAGGTTGCTGCCGGTCCATGATGCGTATGTCCCGGGTCGCCTTGTCCAATCCATTGTCCAAGGGACGGGACGGAAGGGGGTCAGCTCTCCTTCGTGCGGGCGTAGTGGCGGGAGGCCTTGGCGCGGTTGCCGCAGACGGCCATCGAGCACCAGCGGCGGGTGCCGTTCCGTGAGGTGTCGAAGAAGTGCAGGATGCACGCCTCGTGGGCGCAGGCCCGGATCCGGTCGGGGGCGGTGCGCAGCAGGTCGAGGTAGTCGCGGGCGGCGGTCCAGCCGGGGCCCCAGGCGGGGTCCGCGAACTCGGGCCGTTCACCGGGACCCTCGGCGGTGAGCGTGGCCCGGATGCGGCCGTGGCCGAGGACGGCGTCGACGCGGGCGACGGCGGTGGGGTCGCCGGGGCGGTCGACGAGCGCGGTGAGCGCGTCCCGGGCGGCGAGGGTGTGGCGCAGGGTGGTGGCGTCGGCGGTGAACCGCTCGCCGAGCCCGTTGGCGGCGAGCCAGACGGTGAGCCCCCCGACCCCGGTGAGCAGGTCCTGTCGGACGCCCTCCTCGTTCCAGCGGGTGTTGAGCAGGTCGAGGGAGACGGGCTCGCCGACGAGCGGCCGTGGGTCGATCGCGGTCATGACGGGAGCCCTCCTCGGTGAACTAACCCCTCAAGAGTACGTGAGCGGTTGACGCCCCTCGCATCTAACCTCTAAAGTCGCATTGAGAGGTTAGCCCGGGAGAGGGGCTGGCCGCACCCGGAACGATGGGATCCGCCATGACCGCGATCGGCACGCTCACCACCCACCACGTCGGCCTCAACGTCACCGACCTGGACCGCTCGCTCACCTTCTACGGAGAGGTCCTCGGCTTCGAGACGCTCGGCGAGGGCGCGGAGGGAGACAGCCGCTTCGCCTTCCTCGGCCGGGACGGCCGGCTCGTCCTCACCCTCTGGCAGCAGGCCGGCGAGGCCTACGCGCCCGGCCGCGCGGGTCTCCACCACCTCGCCTTCGAGGCCGAGTCCCTCGACCACGTCCGCGCCGCCGAGGCCGCGCTGCTCGCCCGCGGCGCGACCTTCGCCTACGAGGGCGTCGTGGCCCACCGCGAGGGCGCCGCCTCGGGCGGCATCTTCTTCCACGACCCGGACGGCACCCGCCTGGAGATCTCGGTCCCGAAGGGGGCCGAGGGCGCGGAAGCCCCGTCGGACTCCGCCCCGACCTGCGGCTTCTTCTAGAACTGGAGGACCCCGTGCCTGCCCACGACCACGTGACCGCCTACAACCAGGGCTCCCGAGCGGTCCAGGCCCGAGTGGGCGTGGAGGACCTGGCCGCCCACATCGCCCCCTCCATCCGCCCCGGCATCCGTCCCGTCGCCGCCGCCTTCCTGGAAGCCCAGCCGATGCTGATGATCGGCGCGGCGGACCGGGGCGGCCGCGTCTGGGCGAGCCTCCTCACCGGCGCGCCCGGCTTCACCCGCGCCACCGGCCCGCACACCGTGTCCGTCGCCGGCGGCATCCCCGCGTACGACCCGCTCGCCGACGCGATCACCGCCGACGGCACCCCCGTCGGCACCCTCGCCCTCGACCCCCGCACCCGCCGCCGCATGCGCCTCAACGGCACCGCCCGCCCCAGCGCGCGCGGCTTCACGATCGAGGCCGAGCAGGTGTTCTCCAACTGCCCGAAATACCTCCAGAAGAGAGAGTGGTACGGCTCCGATCCGACCGCTCCCGGGACCGGCACCGTCCGGTACGGCGAGGAGCTCACCCCCGCCCAGCTGCGCCAGGTCCGGGCGGCGGACACCTTCTTCGTGGCCAGCGCCGCGTCCGACGGGGTCGACACCAGTCATCGCGGGGGCAACCCCGGGTTCGTCCGGGTCGACGAGCCCCGGGAGCTCAGCTGGCGCGACTACCCGGGCAACGCGATGTTCCTGACCCTGGGGAACCTGGAGTCGGACGGTCGCGCGGGGCTGCTCTTCCTCGACTGGGAGACCGGGACGACCCTGCAGCTCAGCGGCCTCGCCCACACCGAGTACGGTCCCGAGGGGCGCGTCGTCCGCTTCCGTGTCGAGCGCACGGCCGAGACCCCGGCCGGCAGCCCGCTGCGCTGGTCGCCGCCGGAGTACTCCCCGGCCAACCCGACCGCGGCCTGACGAGGACCCACCACCACCGCCGGGCGCCGATGCCCACGGCGCCGACGCGGCCGCAGCGGCCCGCGGCCCCGCGCGGCCCGCCCCGCGGCCCGCCGCCCCGCGCCCCCGTACGCCCGCGCCCACCCGCCGACCCCACCCCGAGGACCGCTCCGTGACCGTCACCCCGGCCCCCGACGCCGCCCTGCCCACCGGCCCCGCCACCGCCGCCGAAACCGCCCCCTCCACGGTTCCGGCGGCAGTCGCGGCCCCGGCCGCACCCCGACGTCGTCCAGGCCCGCCCCCGCGCCCCCGGCCCCGGGTTCTCCTCCTGTCCACCGCCGGAAGCGTCGCCGCGCTGCTCCTCCTGGTCGCCGTCGGGACCGTGCTCGACCAGCCCCTCCTCATCCCGCCGCTCGCCGCGAGCATGGCCCTGGTCGCCGGCGCGCCCGATCTGCCGCTGTCCCAGCCGCGCTCGGTCCTCGGCGGTCAGCTGCTCTCCGCCCTCACCGGCTTCGCCGTCCTGGCCGTGGCGGGGCCGGGCCTCTGGGGCGCCGCCGTCGCGGGCGGTCTCGCCCTGGGCGTGATGACACTGGCCCGTACCCCGCACTCGCCCGCCGCCGCGACCGCCGTGATCGTCGCCGTCACGTCGCCTCCCTTCTGGTCGTTTCTCGGCCTTCTCGCGCTCGCCTGCCTCCTTCTCGTCGCGGTCGGTCTCGGAGCCGCCCGCGTCACCGGCCGGACGTACCCCGTGTACTGGTTCTAACCTCGGTTCATGCAGAAGGACTTGAGGGTGGCGGCCTACGCCGTGTGCGTACGGGACGGGCAGATGCTCCTGGCCCGCTGGGTGGCGGGCGACGGCACCAAACGGTGGACGCTGCCCGGCGGCGGCATGGACCACGGCGAGGAGCCCGTGGACACCGTGGTCCGTGAGGTGGAGGAGGAGACGGGGTACCTCACCGAGCCCACCGCCCTCCTCGGCATCGACTCCATCCGCCGCGGCTGGCTGCGCCGCCTCGGCGGACCCGGCGACTTCCAGGGCCTGCGGATCATCTACGAGGCCCGGATCACCGGCGGGGCCCTGCGCAACGAGACCGACGGTTCCACCGACCTCGCCGCCTGGCATCCGCTCGACACCGTCCCCGCACTGACCCGTGTCGGCCTCGTCGACATCGGCCTCGACCTGTGGCGCGAGCGGCCCCCGGTGGGCCGCTCCCGGCTCGCCGACCCGTCGGCGACCTGAGGCTCGACCGTACGGCTCAGGTTCGGCCGAAAACCGCTCAACCGGCGCAAGCCCGCTCAACCGTCCCGCGGGCCCCCACGGTCCTCCCCGCCGACCGCGGTACACGCACCGCAGCAGAGCCTCAGGGGAGCCCGCATGTCAGCCGTACGCACGACCCGCACCGTCCTCGCCGCCGTCCTGGTCGCCGGACTCACCGCCACGGCACTCGCCACCCCCGCCCTGGCGGCGTCCGCGCCGACGAAGGCCGATCACACCGCCACCCGGGCGGCGCTCCAGGCCGCGGTCGACGCCGGTGTGCCCGGGGTCGTGGCCCAGGCCCGGGACGGCCGGGGCGACTGGACCGGCACCGCCGGCGAGCGCCGGGGCAACGACCGCTTCCGCGTCGGTTCCATCACCAAGACCTTCGTCGCCACCGTCCTCCTCCAGCTCCAGGCGGAGGGCCGGCTCGACCTCGACGACCCGGTCGAGAAGTGGCTGCCCGGCGTCGTCCGCGGCAACGGCCACGACGGCCGCAGGATCACCGTCCGCCAGCTGCTCAACCACACCAGCGGCGTCTACAGCGTCACCTCCGACCCCGGCTTCCAGGAGAAGATCTTCGGCCCCGGCTTCCTGGAGCACCGCTACGACCGCTGGACCCCGCGCCAGCTCGTCGACATCGCCATGACCCACGCGCCGGACTTCGCCCCCGGCACCGACTGGAACTACTCCAACACCAACTACGTCCTGGCCGGGATGGTCATCGAGAAGGTCACCGGCCGCCCCTACGGCAAGGCGGTCGAGAACCGCATCGTCAAGCCGCTCAAGCTCCGCGCCACGAGCGTCCCCGGCACCGACGTGAGGATGCCGAAGCCCAGCTCCCCCGCCTGGTCCACGCTCTCCGCCGACCCGGACGCGCAGGTCCACGACGTCAGCCGGCTGAGCCCCACCATCGCCTACGCGGCCGGCGAGATGATCTCCGACTCCAACGACCTGCAGACCTTCTACCGCGCCCTGCTCAAGGGCCGGCTGCTCCCGAAGGCCGAGATGAGGGAGATGACCACCACCGTCCCGGTGTCCCCCGAACTCCCCGGCGCGGGATACGGACTCGGGCTCATGAAGCAGAAGCTCAGCTGCGGCAAGGAGATCTGGGGTCACGGCGGCGGCATCCACGGTTCCTCCTCCGAGGCCCAGGCCACCCGCGACGGCGGGCACTCCCTCGCCATGAACTTCAACGCCGACTGGACGGGCGACAGCCAGGCCGTCCTGGAGGCCGAGTTCTGCGGCGTCACGCCGAAGCGCTGACCCCTCACCGCGGCAGGACGACGACATACGCGGCGGGCTGCCGGTCGGGCGCGGCCATCAGGGCCGTACGCACCACGGTGGCCTGCTGGTCCATCGCCTCGCGCAGTTTGCGCGGGGTGAGGTGGACGACCGTGATGCCGAGCCGCTCCAGATGCTCCCGCTTGCGGGTGTACTCGGACCACAGCGCGTCCTCGTCCTGCCGCGGCGCCCGGGTGTCCAGCTCGACGGCCACGGCCTGGTCGGGCCAGTAGGCGTCCACCCCGCCCAGATGCGGGCCGCCCGGCAGCCGCAGGTCCACGTTCCACAGCGGGTCCGGCAGGGCGAACTCCCGCACCATCTCGTACAGCCGCTCCTCGGAGAGCGAGCGCCCCTCGGCGAGCAGCGCGTCCACCGCGTCCACCACGTGCGGCCGGGTGAGGAGCCGGGCATGGCTCAACTCACGTACCACCGAGCCAGGTTCGCAGTGCCCACCGCGCACCGCCTCGGTGAGCAGCCGGCGTACGGTCTCCGCGTCCGAGAGCCCCGACACCGCGTCGGCGACGGCGCGGGCGACCGGGGCGACGGGCACACCCGTCAGCTCCACCGGCTCCGGGGACTCGAGGGCGCGCACCACCCGCACCCAGCCGGTGGAGCGCAGCCGCCGGGTCCGGGGGACCAGGACGTCGATGCGGTCCAGGGCGGTGAGCGGGGGAGCGGCGGAGAAGCGGTGCAGGGTGAGCGCGGCGAGTCCGGTGATCATCGCGTCGGGACCCTGCGGGGGCACGGCCCCGGTCCTGCGGGCGTAGAGGAGCGCGGCGTGGAGCCGGTCCTCGCTGGTGGGCGTTCCCGGCTGGAGCAGGAAGACGCCGGGGAGGAGCTGCTGCCAGGCGCCCGGCCGGCACTGCGCGGCGACCTCGCCGGCGGGAATGCCCTGGGCCCTCAACTGGTCGGCGGACGCCAGGCGTTGTGCCCGGCCGGTGTGGGGGGAGAGGGGGAGGGGGCGGGGGGTGATGGGGGTGTTGTGGTTCATGCCGGGGGTCTTCCGCTCCCGAAGGCCGCCCTAACCCCTGTTACACGTTCGTCGACAATTGGGGACAACCCCGTCCTAAAGTACGCGCGTTCGAGTGCCGATGAGGGACGCTGCCCCCGTGGTGGGCATGCGTTCCGCCCGGCGCGGAACGGGTGGGCACCACGCCCCCGAAGGCGGGTGCCGTCTCCCGCGCCCGTAGCACCGGCGCCCGACGCACCGGGGAGCGGCGCCCTCTTCAGGGCCCCGCTCCCCACCGACCGGCTAAACCGCCAGGCGTCCGTCGCAGTCCTGTGCCCGCAGCGCCCGCGCCAGGTCGTCACGCGACTCCAGGACCAGCCGGCGCAGGGCGGGGGCGGCCTCCTCGTGCGCCGACAGCCAGGCGTCCGTCGCGGACAGCGTCGCCTCGTCGTCTTGGAGCCCCGGGAACAGGCCCCGGACCACGTCCATGCCGATCTGGATCGACCGCTCGGCCCACAGCCGCTCGATCACCGCGTAGTACTTCTCCGCGTAGGGGGCGATCAGTTCGCGCTGCGAGGGCTGGACGAAGCCGGCGATCGTCGCCTCGACGAGCGCGTTCGACAGGGTGTCCGACTCGACGACCTGCGCCCAGGCCTGCGCCTTGACGGCCGCCGAGGGCCGCGAGGCCAGCAGACGGACCTGGTGGCGCTTGCCCGTCGCCGTGTCGTCCCGGGTCAGCTCCTCGCCGATCCGGATCTCGTCCGCCCGGCCGTGCACGGCGAGCGGCGAGAGCAGCGACCAGCGCAGCTCCTGGTCGACGTCGAGCCCGTCGATCTTCGCCGTCCCGTCGAGCAGGCCTTCGAGGAGCTGGAGGTCGGCCTCGGACGAGGCCGTCGCGGCGAAGAACCGCGCCCAGGTCAGCTGGTGCTCGCTGCCCGGCTCGGCCACCCGCAGCTCGCGCAGGGCGCCCTCGGCGAGCAGCCGCCCGCCCTCCTCGCGCCACGCGGGCGCTGCGTAGTGGGTGACCGCCGACTTGCCCCAGGCGTGCACCATCTGGAGGACGCCGATGTCGGTCTCCCGGCCCGCGAAGGCGAGGACGACGGAGACGAAGTCCCGGGCGGGCATCAGGGCGTCGCGGGTCAGGTTCCACAGCGCCGACCAGCACAGCGCTCGGGCCAGCGGGTCGGTGATGTCGCCGAGGTGCGCGCGGAGGGTGGCGAGCGAGCCCTCGTCGAAGCGGACCTTGCAGTACGTGAGGTCGTCGTCGTTGACGAGGACCAGGTCGGGCTTCTCCTCGCCCGCCAGGTCGGCGACGACGGTCCGGGCGCCGGTGATGTCGGCCTCGGCGCGCGCGTACCGGACGAGCTCCCCGCCGGAGAGCCGGTAGAGGCCGACGGCGGCGCGGTGGGGGCGCAGCTCGTCGCCCTCCTGGAGGACCGCGAGCTCGGTGATCCGGCCCTCGGCGTCGTAGGTGACGGCCGGCGTCAGGGTGTTCACGCCGGAGGTCTGGAGCCAGGACTTCGCCCAGGCCTTCATGTCACGGCCCGAGGTCTCCTCCAGGATGGTGAGGAGGTCGGCGAGCCGGGTGTTCCCGTAGGCGTGGCGCTTGAAGTAGCGGCGCGCGCCCTCGAGGAACGCGTCCCGGCCGGCGTACGCGACGAGCTGCTTGAGCACCGAGGCGCCCTTGGCGTAGGTGATGCCGTCGAAGTTGAGCTTGGCGTCCTCCAGGTCACGGATGTCGGCCGTGATCGGGTGCGTGGACGGCAGCTGGTCGGCGCGGTACGCCCAGGCCTTGCGGTTGTTCGCGAAGGTCACCCAGCTGTTGGTGAAGCGGGTCGCCTCGGCGAGCGAGAAGGAGCCCATGAAGTCCGCGAAGGACTCCTTCAGCCACAGGTCGTCCCACCACACCATGGTGACGAGGTCGCCGAACCACATGTGCGCCATCTCGTGCAGGATGACGTTCGCCCGGCGCTCGTACGCCGCCTGCGTCACCTTGCCCCGGTAGATGTACTCCTCGCGGAAGGTCACCATGCCCGGGTTCTCCATCGCGCCGAGGTTGTACTCGGGGACGAAGGCCTGGTCGTACTTCCCGAAGGGGTACGGGTAGTCGAAGTTGTCGTGGAAGAAGTCGAAGCCCTGCTTGGTGATCAGGAAGACGTCGTCCGCGTCGAAGTGCTTGGCGAGCCCCTTGCGGCACATCGCGCCGAGCGGGATCTCCAGCTCGGTCCCGTCGGCCAGCGTCCGCGTGTAGCTGTCCGTGACGTAGTGGTACGGGCCCGCCACGACACAGGTGATGTACGTGGAGATCGGCGCCGTCTCGGCGAACCGCCACACGCCCTCGGCGTCCTGCTCGCCCGCGCCGTTCGACCAGACCGTCCAGCCCTCGGGCGCGGTGACCGCGAAGCGGTGCGGGGCCTTGAGGTCGGGCTGCTCGAAGGTGGCGTACACCCGGCGGGCGTCGGCCGGCTCGTACTGCGTGTAGAGGTAGACCTCGCCGTCCTCCGGGTCGACGAAGCGGTGCATGCCCTCGCCGGTCCGGCTGTAGGCGCACTGGGCGTCCACCACGAGGACGTTCTCGTCGGCGAGCCCGTCGAGCGCGATCCGGGAGCCGTCGAAGACGACCGCCGGGTCGAGGGTGCGCCCGTTGAGGGTGACCGCGGTCACGGACGGGGCGATCAGATCCACGAACGTGCTCGTGCCCTCGCCGGTGCGGCGGAAGCGGATCGTCGTCTCGGAGCGGAAGGTGCGCACGGCCTCGGCCGAGTCGCCGACCGCCGAGCGCAGGTCGAGGACGACCTCGTACCCGTCGACGGACAGCAGCGCCGCCCGCTCGTGGGCCTCGTCGCGGGACAGATTCTCACCGGGCACGGTCACTCCTTCGTGGCACGTTCGAAACAGCACCGATCTTCCCATGTGCGGCTGTCACCCGGGACACGGGAATGCCGTCGCGCGTCCGGGGGTTCCCTCCTTTCGGCGCACCGCCGTCTTCTTTCCGCCTTTCTTTTCGCCACGGCCGTACCGAGGAGTGACATGTCCGAGAGCAGGACCACCGCCGACTTCTACTTCGATCCGCTGTGCCCCTGGGCGTGGATGACCTCCCGCTGGATGCTGGAGGTGGAGCAGGTCCGCCCGGTCGACGTGCGGTGGAAGGTCATGAGCCTGGCGGTGCTCAACGAGAACCGTCTCGACGAGGTCCCCGCCGAGTACCGCGAGATGCTGGAGACCAAGGCCTGGGGCCCCGTCCGCGTCGTCATCGCCGCCCAGCAGCTGCACGGCGACGAGGTCGTCGGCAAGCTCTACACCGCGCTCGGCACCCGCTTCCACAACAACGGCGAGGGCCCGACCCGCGAGGCGATCGTCGGCGCCCTGACCGACGCCGGCCTGCCCGAGGACCTGGTGGAGTACGCCGACAAGGACACCTACGACGCCGAGCTGCGCGCCTCTCACACGGAGGGCATATCGAAGGTCGGCCAGGACGTCGGCACCCCGGTCATCGCGGTGCCGGGCGCGGACGGCGACGAGGTCGCCTTCTTCGGCCCCGTCGTCACCCCGACCCCGCGCGGCGAGGCGGCGGCCCGGCTCTGGGACGGCACCCTGCTGGTGGCGTCGACGCCCGGCTTCTACGAGATCAAGCGCACGCGGACGGCGGATCCCAGCTTCACGTAGTCCGTGAGGCCTCTCCCGAGGCATGGAAGAACCCCCGTGATTCACGTCATCACGGGGGTTCTTCTTTCATCCGCCTGCGAGTGAAGGTTGAGAAGACGATCACGAGCAGGACGACAGGGGGAGCCCTCCCGGGCGCCGGTCAGAAGGAGATCAGCGGTACGGAGGCCTTGGCGGCGTGGTAGCGCTTGCTGACGTCCTGCCAGTTGACGACCTGCCACATGGCCTCGATGAAGTCCACCTTCTGGTTCTTGTACTGCAGGTAGAAGGCGTGCTCCCAGGCGTCGAAGACGAGGACCGGCACCGAGCCCTGGCCGACGTTGCCCTGGTGGTCGTAGACCTGCTCGACGATCAGCCGGCCGCTGATCGGCTCGTACGCGAGGACGCCCCAGCCGGAGCCCTGGGTGGTCGCGGAGGCCTTGGTCAGCTGGGCCTTGAACTTGGCGAAGGAGCCGAAGGACTCGGTGATCGCGTCCGCGAGGTCACCGACGCCGTCGGCGGCCAGCGGCTCGCCGCCGCCCCCGTCCTTCGGGCTGTTCATGTTGTTCCAGTAGATGGAGTGGAGGATGTGGCCGGAGAGGTGGAAGGCCAGGTTCTTCTCCAGGCCGTTGATCGCGCCCCACTGGTCCTTGTCGCGCGCCTCCTCCAGCTGCTCCAGGGTGTCGTTCGCTCCCTTGACGTACGCGGCGTGGTGCTTGTCGTGGTGCAGCTCGATGATCTGCGGATTGATCACCGGCTCCAGCGCCGCGTAGTCGTACGGCAGCTCCGGAAGTGTGTAGATCGCCATTGCCGAGCCCTTCGCCTGACCTCTTATTGCAACCTATATGCAAGTGCAGGCTAACAGTAGGTGCGCACGATGTTGATCAGCCCTTGGTCCTAAGTCGGTCCTAGGCCTCTGGTGGGTTCGTACTGCTTCCGCGCGCTCCGCCGAACGGGCCAAGCGGCACTGGGACCGCGCCCACCAAGATCCATAACGTGCTGGCATGAGACTCCCCCTGAGACTTCTCGCGGCGACCGCGCTCCTCGCCGTGCTCGGCGCCACCCCCGCCGTCGCCGCCCCCGAGGACTGGCAGCGGGTCGGCACCGACGCGCACGGCGGCATCAGCGGCATCGCCCACGAGGGCACCGGCGCGCTGGTCGTCCACGACAACAAGCGGACCGGACAGCAGCGCCTCTCCCGCCTCACCCACGCGGAGGGGCCCGCCACCGTCACCCCGCTCTCCTGGAGCGGCGTCGAGCCCGTCGACCTGGAGGCGATCGAGGCCGTCCCCGGCGCCCCCGGCGAGTACGTGGCCCTCGCCGCCCGCGGCATCGTCTACCGCCTCAGGGTCGACGGCGCCGCCGCCACCGTCCTCGACTACTCCCCGCTCCCGGAGATCGGCGAGGGCGACGACTTCGAGAGCTTCGCCCTCGTGTCCCGGGACGGGAGGTTCGCCGCGCTCTGGGCGGACCGCGGCTCCGGCACGGACCGGCCCGCCACCCTGTACGCGGCGCCGCTCTCGTTCGCGTCCTGGGGGCAGGTGCTGTTCGGCGCCGTCAGCCGCCGCGTCTACCGGTCGGCGTATCCGGCCGGCGCCGGGGCGCGCCACATCTCCGACATCACGGTGACCGACTCCGGGCGGATCCTGGTCGGTTCGGCGTCGGACGCCGGGGACGACGGCCCGTTCGACTCGGCCGTGAGCGACGCGGGCCGGGTGACGCTCTCGGCCGTCGGCCGGGTGCGGATCTCGCTCGACGCGGCACCGAAGGTCCTCGGCACCTTCCCCGGCTCCAAGATCGAAGCCGTGGAGTGCCTGCCGGGCACGGGCGACGCCCTGCTCGGCACGGACGACGAGAACGCCGGAGGGTCCGTGCGGACGGCCCCGTACTGCGGAGTCTGACCCCACCGACCGGCACCCCTCCCGACCGGCACCCCTGCCGACCCGCACCCCTCCCGACCGGCGCCCCTGCCGACCGGCACCCCTCCCGACCGGCACCCCTCCGGACACGGCCGCACCCCTCCGGACACGGCGCCGCGCCCCGCCGAGCACGAGCTGCTCGACGGGGCGCGGCGGGGCCGGAGGGGGGAGGCTCAGGACTCCTCGGACACCGGTCCCCGCAGCTTCTGCCGCGCGAAGCCGACGGCGGCGAGCAGCAGCGTCAGGCCGCCCGTCCAGTACAGCTGCACCCGCGTGCCCTCCTCGCGGGCCATCAGGACGAAGATCGCCGCCATGCCGGCCAGCGCCACCCAGGTCAGCACCGGGAAGGCCCACATCCGCACGACCAGCTTCTCGGGCGCCTCGCGCTCGGTGCGGCGCCGCAGCACCAGCTGGGACGCGGCGATGAAGAACCAGACGACCAGGATGATCGCGCCGATCGTGTTGAGCAGCCAGACGAAGATGTCGTCCGGACGCCAGTAGCTGAGCAGCACGCAGGCGAAGCCGAAGACGGAGGAGACGAGCACCGCCGGGCGGGGGACCCCGCCGAAGGTGCGGCCGAGCGCCTTCGGGCCCTGGCCGCGCGAGACGAGCGAACCGGCCATGCGGGAGGCGCCGTAGATGTTGGCGTTCATCGCCGACAGCAGGGCGACGAGCACGACGACGTTCATGATCTGGCCGGCCGCCGGGATGCCCAGGTGGTCGAGGGTCGCGACGTACGGGCCCTTCTCGACGACCGCCTTGTCGCCCCACGGGACGAGCGTGACGATGACCGCCATGGAGCCGATGTAGAAGAGCGCGATCCGCCACATCGCCGTACGGACCGCCTTGGCGACGCCCTGCACCGGGTGCTCCGACTCGGCCGCCGCGATGGTGACCGTCTCCAGACCGCCGTACGCGAAGACGGAGGCGAGCAGACCCACGATCAGGCCCTCGGAGCCGTGCGGGAAGAAGCCGCCGTCGCCGGTGAGGTTCGCGGTGCCGGGGGCGTCCGTGCCGGGCAGGACGCCGACGATCGCGAGGACGCCGATGCCGAGGAACAGCACGATCGCGCCGACCTTGAGCGCGGCGAACCAGAACTCGAACTCGCCGAAGTTCTTCACGGCCGCGAGGTTGGTGACGCAGAAGACCAGCATGAAGAGCGCGACCCAGGCCCACTCGGGGCTGTCCGGGAACCAGCCGGTCATGATCTTCGCGGCGCCGATGCCCTCCAGGCCGACCGCGACGCAGAGCAGGAACCAGAAGGCCCAGCCGGCGGTGAAGCCGGCCCAGGGGCCGAGGGCCCGCTCGGCGTGGACGGAGAACGAGCCGGAGGCCGGGTTCGCCGCGGACATCTCGCCGAGCATGCGCATCACCAGCATCACGAGGATGCCGGAGATCGCGTAGGCGATCACGATCGAGGGCCCGGCGGCGGCGATACCGGCGCCGGAGCCGACGAAGAGCCCGGCGCCGATGACGCCGCCGAGGGCGATCATCGAGAGATGGCGCTGCTTGAGGCCGTGGCTGAGGCCTTCGGCGGTTGCGGTCGCGCCGTCCTTGCGGTCGGCCGGCGCGGGCGCGGTGGTCCGAGACATGGGCGAGCCCTGTTCACTAGCTGAGACGGGGGAGGGAGCCCACAGTCTGTGGGCCACCACCGCTCACAGGGAACGGATGTCCGCTATACGGGCACGACCTTCACACAAGGTGAAGATCTAACCTCGCTTCGTACGCAGCTCCCGGACCCAGGCCACCAGCAGCACCGCCCCGGTCGCCGCCCCCGACCACAGCACCTGCGGCCGGGCCCCGTCGTCGGAAAGCATCAGGACGAGCACCGCGCCCATCGCGGCGAGCGCCACCCAGGTCAGCCACGGGAAGCCCCACATCCGCAGCGTCAGCGTCTCGGGGGCCTCGCGCTCGATCCGGCGCCGCAGCCGCAGCTGCGAGACCGCGATCAGCGCCCAGACGAAGAGCAGCACCGCGCCGACCGCGTTGAGCATGTAGAGGAAGACGGAATCCGGCCACTTCAGATTCAGCAGTACGGAGACGAAGCCGAAGGCCACCGAGGCGAGCACCGCCCGCCGCGGCACCCCTCCGCCGGAGACCCGGAGCAGCCCCTTCGGCGCCTCGCCGCGCTCGGCCAGCGAGAACACCATCCGCGAGGAGCCGTACAGGTTCGCGTTGAGCGCCGAGAGCAGCGCCACGAACACCACCACGTTCATGATCTGGCCCGCCGCCGGCACCCCGATCGCGTCCAGGGCGGCGACGTACGGCGACTCGCCCGGCTCCATCGAGGTCCAGGGCAGCAGCGTCACGATGACCAGCATCGAGCCCACGTAGAAGAGGAGGATCCGCCAGACGGCGCTGCGCACCGCCCGCGCCACGTTCCGCGCCGGGTCGTCGGACTCGGCCGCCGCGATCGTGACGACCTCCAGACCGCCGAAGGCGAAGACGACGGCGAGGACCCCGGAGATCACTCCCGACCAGCCGTTGGGCAGGAAGCCGCCCTGTCCGGTCAGATTCGCGAGCCCCACCGGATCCGTGTCGGGCAGCCAGCCGACGATCGCCAGCGTGCCGAGCACCAGGAAGAGGACGATCGCGCCGACCTTGAGCGCCGCGAACCAGAACTCGAACTCGCCGAAGTTCTTCACCGCCGCGAGGTTGGCCACGGTGAACACGATCATGAAGATCAGCACCCAGCCCCACTGCGGGACCCCCGGCACCCAGCCGTTCGCGATGCGCGCCGCGCCGGTCGCCTCCACGGCGAGGACGACGACGAGCAGGAACCAGTACAGCCAGCCCACCGAGAAGCCGGCCCACCGGCCCAGGGCCCGCTCGGCGTGCACGGAGAAGGCTCCCGAGGCGGGCATCGCCGCCGACATCTCGCCCAGCATCCGCATGACCAGCATCGCGAGGGCGCCGGCGATCAGATACGAGACCACGATCCCGGGCCCGGCGACGGCGATGCCCGCGCCGGAGCCGACGAAGAGACCGGCGCCGATCACGCCGCCGAGCCCCAGCATCGTCAGATGACGCTGCTTCAGACCGTGGGAGAGGGGCTCCGGTTCGGAGGCGAGGGAGTCGTGCATGGAGGGGGCTCGTGCTCTCTGACGGTTTATGGAGACCCCACAGTCTCTCCAGTGAACGACCCCTGGCGCAAAAGGGACCTCCGCGCAGGACTTCCCAGTGACAAGCGTCACGTGGCGAGAAGGGTGATCGGCGCGGTTTGTTCGATCTCAACGAAGCACTCGACCATCGCTTTGTCGGCGGCTGACGGTGATCGAGCGTTCACTCCTGGCATACGGTCAAGGCGTCCCACCCACCCTCACCCCCGCGGAGTACCGATGAGCACCGCCGCCGCCCCCGTCCGTTCCCTCCGTGCGGGAACCGTCCTCGCCGACCTGCTGCCCGCGAGCGGCAGCGTGGCCGCGAGCCGGGCCCGCGACATCGCCCTGGTCGTCGGCGGCGCCGCCCTCACCGGCCTCGCCGCGCAGCTCTCCGTCCCGGTCCCCGGCTCGCCGGTCCCGGTCTCCGGCCAGACCTTCGCCGCCCTGCTCGTCGGCACGGCCCTCGGCGCCCGCCGCGGCTTCCTCGCCCTGGCCCTGTACGCGGTGGCCGGCATGGCGGGCGTGCCGTGGTTCGCGCAGGCCACCTCGGGCTACGGCATGCCGTCCTTCGGCTACGTCCTCGGCATGCTGCTCGCCGCGACCGTCGTCGGCGCCCTCGCCCGCCGCGGCGCGGACCGCTCGGTGCTCCGCACGGCCGGCGCGATGGTCCTGGGCTCCGCGGTCGTCTACGCGGTCGGCGTGCCGTACCTGGCGTTCGCCACCGGCATGACCCTCGGCCAGGCCGTCGCCGCGGGCCTCACCCCGTTCCTCATCGGCGACGCCCTCAAGGCGGCCCTCGCGATGGGCGTCCTGCCGACCGCGTGGAAGCTGCTCGACCGCAAGGGCTGAGCCGTCGCCCCGTCCGTACGGGACCCGAGCGCAGACGAGGAGGGCCCGCCGTTCCCCGAGGAACGGCGGGCCCTCTCGCGTGGGTGCCCCGGCGC
>NZ_JBHTSA010000115.1:0-24026 GCF_042795405.1 Streptomyces sp. NPDC056480
CCCCACAGCGCCGCGGGGCTGCCGGGCACTCTTGGGCCGCCAGGCGCTCCGGGACTGCCGGATGCCGCCGGGCCACCGGGCGCCGCCGGGCCACCGGGCGCCGTGGCCCGCGGGTCCGCCGGTGCCGGAGGCGACGACCCGGCCGGCGCGAGCGACCGCGGGACCCCGGCCGGCGGGTACGGCCGGCCGTTGACCCGCTCGGCGGGCGGGCGCACCGCGACCGGCCGCACGGTGACCGCCGAGCGCTCCGGGTGGAACCGGACCTCGGCCGAGTGGAAGCCCAGGGGGACCCGCGCCAGCGGATACCAGGCCTTGTACACCGCCTCCTTGACGCAGAACAGCAGCGTGTCCCACGGCAGGCCGGGGGCGGGCGGCAGCGCGGCGAGACGGGCGCGTTCCTCCGGCAGGGCGATCCGGCGCAGGACCCCCGGACGCAGCGCGACGGCCGGCTCGGCGTCGATGCCGAGCGCGACCGTCGCATCCGCCGGGCCCACGACCGCCGCGCGGTAGCCCGCGCGGTGGGTGATGCTGCCCACGACCCCGGCCGGCCAGAGCGGTTCGCCGCGGCTGCCGCGCAGCAGCGGTCCGGGGACGGCGCCGAGCCCGAGGAGCGCCCGGCGGGCACACATCCGCGCGGTGGCGAACTCGGTCCAGCGCGCGTGGACGACGCCCTCGGCGAGCTGCTCGTCCTCCTCCGCGTACAGCCAGGGCAGCGGCCCGGGACCGAGGACCTCGGCCCCGGCCGCCCACGGGGGCAGCAGGCCGGCCAGCGGTCCCGGGCCACCGGCCCTACCGGGCGGACCGGTCGTGTTCACGCGTAACAGGTGGGCAGCACACCGCCGTTGAACTCCACCAGCTCCACGAAGATCCCCACCACGTCGAGCGGGCCGCCCAGGGGTTCGCCGGCCAGCTCGGCGTACGCCCGGTGGAGGTTCCCGACGAGCCGCTCCGGGTCCTGCCAGTGGCCGAACGGCCCGGGGGCGTACTCCCGCGCGGTCTGCAGCGGGGTCAGTCCCCCGGCCCGGCCCTGTTCAGCGATCCGGCGGACCCAGCGCAGGTACTCCGCCGTCTCCCGCAGCACCTCGGGACCGGTGACCGGCCCGTGGCCGCCGACGATCACCCGCGGGCCGAGTTCGCCGAGCCGGTCGAGGGTGCGCAGGCTGCCCTCGATCGAGCCCATGAGGACGAACGGCGTGCAGCCGGGCATGACGACGTCCCCGGCGAAGAGGACCCGCTCGCGGGCGAGCCATACGAGGGTGTCGTTGGTGGTGTGCGCCGGGCCGGGGTGGAAGAGCTCGGCCTCGCGCCCCTCCCCCAGATGGAGGGTGAGACGGTCCTTGTACGTGAGGTGGGGCAGGGTCACCGACACGTCGCCCCAGTGCACCCCGGGCCACAGGCCGGTGAGGCCGAGCCCGGCCGCGGCGGCCTCGTCGCGCAGCCGCTCGTGGGCGACGACGGCCGCCCGGCCGTCGCCGACGACGGCGTTCCCGAAGGTGTGGTCGCCGTGGAAGTGGGTGTTGACCACGAGGCGGACGGGCGCCGGGGTGAGCGCGCCGACGGCCGCGCGCAGCGCGCGCGCCCGGTCCTCGGTGGCCGTGGTGTCCACCACGGTGACGCCGTCGTCGCCGATCAGCACCCCGGAGTTGCTCACGCACCAGCCGCCGTCGGGCTGGATGTACGCGTACACCCCGGGGGCGAGTTCCTCGGTGCGGGGCGGCCCCGGGACCACCTCGTGCTCCTCGGTACGGGGCGGCCCCGGCGGCGCGGCGGGCGCCGGCCGGTCCGGGACCGCCCCTGGCAGGGTCTCCGTCACCGGACGGCCTTCCCGAGGCTCTCGACATGCCGCCGCGCCTCACCGAGGGTGCGGCGGCTGTTGCCGCCGAGGGCGTCGCGGACCAGCCGGCGAGCCGACTCCAGGGTCGTGCCGGGGCCGAAGACCCCTTCCAGCGACCCGGGATCGAGCGCCACCTGATGGCGGGCGGTCACCAGGGTGCCCGCCGAGGTCTCCTCGAAGAGCCACTCCCCGGTGTGCCCGAGCAGCCCGCGGGGCACGGTGGTCTGCTTGTAGACGATCCTGCGGTCGGCGAAGCAGAGCCGCACCGACTGGGTGGCGTGCACCGACCCGTCGGCGCCCTTCGTCTTCATGTCCATGGTCTGCACCTCGACGTCGGTGCCGGCCGGGGACTCGGGCGCGGTCTCCACGTCGAGCGCGGCCACGTGCGGCAGTCGGGCGGGCCACAGGTCGGCGCGGTAGAGGAAGTCGTACACCTCGCTCACCGGGCCGTCGACGAGCAGCTCGTCGCTGAAGGAGAAGATGAGCTCCTCGGGGGCCTGCGGGCGCTCGGCCCAGGCCTTGACCGCCGCGATCTCCTCCTTGCTGTTGTGGTCGAGCGCCGCCTCGATGCGGTCGCCGACCTCCTGGCCGCCCTCGGTCGCCCACGCGTGGTGCAGCGCGAGCCGGTGCGTCGCCACGGGAGTGCCGGGGTCCGTGCCGAACGACCAGTGGCCGCTCATCCGGACGATCGGGGCCGAGGGCTCCTGCTGGGCGAAGTCCACCCGCAGCGCGGCCGGATCGAGGGTGCGGCGCGAGGTCCAGCTGCGTACCCCGGTCCCGACCACCGCCCACAGCCGGATGCGCTCGTCGGTGGCGCCCAGGCCGGCGAAGGGGCGCGGCGGCGTCTCGGCGGCGGGCTCCGGGTCGGAGCCGGACGTCGGGGCGGTACCGGACGTCGGGGCGGGCTCGGACGTCGGGGCGGAGCCGGACGTCGGGGCGGGCTCGGCGGCCGGCACCACCTCCGCCGGGGACGCGTCGAGCACCTGCGACCAGATGCACGGCGAGAAGAGCAGGGGCCAGTGCAGCACGTCCGCGACGAGCCGGTACGCGTTCTCCGGCGGGGCGTCCAGGTCGGCCGTGTGCACGGCGGAGCGGGCGTCGGGTCGGGGCATGGGGGCTCCCATCAGTAGTTCCCCAGTCCGCCGCAGACGTTGAGCGCCTGCGCGGTGATGGCGGCGGCGGTGTCCGAGACGAGATAGCCGACGAGTCCGGCGACCTCTTCCGGTTCGGTGTAGCGGCCGAGCGGGATCTTGGCCTCGAAGCGCTCCAGGACGGCTTCCTCGGTGGTGTCCCAGATCTGCGCGTAGTGGCTGCGGACGTTCGCGGCCATCGGGGTCTCGACGTACCCCGGGCAGACGGCGTTGACGGTGATGCCGCTCTTGGCGAGCTCCAGGCCGAGGGCCTTGGTGAAGCCGACGACGGCGTGCTTGGAGGCCGAGTACGGGGCGCCGAACACGACGCCCTGCTTGCCGCCGGTGGAGGCGATGTTGATGATCCGGGCGCTGGACAGCTCGCGCATCCTGCCGGTGGTGAGGACCTGCTTGGTCACCAGGAACACGCTGTTGAGGTTCGTGTCGATGACGGCGTACCAGAGCTCGTCGGGGATCTCCGCGGTGACACCGCCGCCGCTGCGGCCGGCGTTGTTCACCAGTACCTCGACCGGACCGTACCGCTCGACGGCGGCCGCCACCCAGTCGCGCACGCTCTCCGGCGAGGTCACGTCGCAGGCGGCGCCGTCCGCCTCGTGGCCGCGGCCGCGGAGGTCCTTGACGGTGTCGGCGACGGCGGACGCGTCGCGGGCACAGAGGAAGACCGGGTGCCCGCGCTCGGCGAGGACCGAGGCGACCGAGAGGCCGATGCCCCGGGTGGCCCCGGTGACGAGGGCGACACCGCGTCCGCCGGGTGCTGATGTGGTCATGGCTGCTGCTCCTCGTACGGGGAGAGGGAAGGGGGAGATGAGGTGCCGGGAGGGAAGGCGGCGCGCCCGCCGTCGCGTTCCCGTCCGCACAGTCCGGGAACGCGACGGCGGGCGTCACGTGACCGCGACGGCCACGCTGCGCCGGGCGTCACGCGGCGCTGGGGGCCACCACGTTGACGCGGTCGAGGAACTCGCGCGGCGTCACGATCGACGTGACCTCGTCGTCGGTGAGTTCGGCGCCGAAGCGCTGCCCGGCGAGGGCCGCCGCCTCGAGCAGGGCGAGGGAGTCGTAGCCGAGATCGGTGAACGGGGTGTCGAGGGCGTCCGCGGCCAGGCCGGTCGTCTCGTCCTCCCCCGCGCACTCGGCGAGGATCTTCTTCAGGTCGTCGAAGGTCATCAGGCTCATGTCGGACCTCTCTGCGGTCTGGTCGGAAACGGTCGGAACAGCGGGTCAGGTGCAGCGGGTGCGGTGCAGTCGGTGAGGTGCGGCGAGCGGGGGTCGAGCGCGTGCGGGTTCAGCGGGCGGAGCGCGGCGCGCGGACCACGACGGCCGAGTTGAAGCCGCCGTAACCGCGGGCGAGGACCAGGGCGGTCCGCACCCGCGCCTCGCGCGGCACGTCCCGCACCAGGTCGAGGCGGTGCCGGGCGACCGGGCGCTCGATGTGGAAGGTGGGCGGCAGGACGCCGTCGCGGATGGCGAGCAGGGCCGCCGCCACGTCCAGCGGCGGGCCGCCTCCGGTCAGTCGGCCGGTGAGCGTCTTGGGGGCGGTCACGGGGACCCCGTACGGCCCGAAGATCTCCTCGACGGCCGCGGCCTCGGCGTCGTCAAGCTCGGGGACGGCCGCCGCGTCGGCGAAGACCACGTCCACCTCGTCGGGGGTGACACCGGCCTGTTCGAGGGCGGTCCGGGCGGCGCGCCCGAGACCGGGCGGCCGGCCGGAACCCGGCTTCGGATCGAAGGTCGCCCCGTAGCCGGCGATCTCGCCGTACGTCGTGGCGCCGCGCGCGGCGGCGGAACCCGCGTCCTCCAGGACGAGGATCGCCCCGCCCTCGCCCGGCACGTAGCCGGCCGCCCGGGTGTCGAAGGGGAGGTAGGCGGCGCGCGGATCGGTGGCGCGGGAGAGCCGGCCGCTGGCGATGTGCGAGACCAGGCCCCACGGGTCGAGCGCGGACTCCACTCCCCCGGTGACGGAGAGGACTCCGCCGCCGCGCAGGGTGCGGCGGGCGTGACCGATGGCGTCGAGGCCGCCGGCCTGCTCGCCGACCAGGACGCCGCTCGGTCCGCGCAGACCGTTGCGGATGGAGATCTGGCCGGTGTTGACCGCGTAGAACCAGGCGAAGGACTCGTAGACGCTGACGCGCTGCGGGCCCTCCGTCCAGAGCTTGCGGATCTCCCGGTGGGTGAACTCGAAGCCGCCGGTGGCGTTGGAGGTGACGACGCCGATCCCGTACTCGGGCATCGCTTCGAGGTCCGCGCCGGACTCGGCGAGGGCGCGGTCGGCCGCGGTCAGCGCGAGCCGGGTCACCCGGTCCGTCTGGGGCAGCAGCCGGCCGGGCAGGTGCTCGGCGGCCTCGAAGCCGGTGATCCGTCCGACGAGGGTGGTGGGGTACGTGGAGGCGTCGTAGTCCTCCACGGTCCTGATCCCGTGCTCGCCGCTCAGGGTGGCCCGCCACCAGTTCTCGGTGTCGAGGCCGTTGGGGGCGATCACCCCGATGCCGGTGACGACGGGAGCGGACCGCTCCGCGCCGGCCGACGCGGCGTCGGCCGTGGCGGGAAGCGCCGTGACCGCGTCGGTCGTGGCGGGCAGGGTCGAGACGGCGTCGGTCGTGGTGGGAGCGCTCATCGGCCCGCCTCCTCGCGGGTGAGGACCATCGCGGACTGGAAGCCTCCGAAGCCGCTGCCCACGCTGAGGACGGCGTCGACCTTCCGCTCCCGCGCCTCGTTCGGCACGTAGTCGAGGTCGCACTCGGGGTCGGGTTCGTGCAGGTTGGCGGTGGGCGGGACCACTCCGTGCTCCATGGCGAGGGCGCAGGCCGCGATCTCGATGGAGCCGATCGCGCCGAGGGAGTGCCCGACCATCGACTTGATGGAGCTGATCGGGACGTCGTACGCGTGGGCGCCCAGGGTCTCCTTGAACGCGCCGGTCTCGTGCCGGTCGTTCTGCTTGGTGCCGGAGCCGTGCGCGTTGACGTAGTCCACGCCCTGCGGGGCGAGTCGCGCCTCGTTCATGGCGTGCCGGATCGCCTCGGCCATCTCACGGCCGTCGGCCTTGAGTCCGGTCATGTGGTACGCGTTGCAGCGCGTGGCGTAGCCGCCGATCACGCCGTAGATGTGCGCGCCCCGGGCCTTGGCGTGCTCGACCTCCTCCAGGACGAACATCGCGGCGCCCTCGGCGAGGACGAAGCCGTTGCGCGTGCGGTCGAAGGGCCGCGAGGCGTGCTCCGGGTCGTCGTTGCGCGGCGTCGTCGCCTTGATCGCGTCGAAGCAGGCCGCGGCGATCGGCGAGATCGGGGTGTCGGCGGCGCCGGCGATCATCACGTCGGCGCTGCCCTCCGCGATCAGGTCGCGGGCGTAGCCCACGGAGTCGAGCCCCGAGGTGCAGCCGGTGGACACCACTGTCGCCGGGCCCTCGGCCCCGCACGCCCACGCCACCTCGGCCGCCAGCGAGCTCGGTACGAACGCGTCGTAGAGGTGCGGCGAGACGTAGCCGCTGTCCACCTCCCACAACCGCCCGCTGTCGCTGAGCACGAGGTACTCGCGCTCGAGGCCGGTCGTACCGCCGACCGCGCTGCCGACGCTGACCCCGACCCGGTGCGGGTCGAGTTCGGCGAAGTTCAGTCCGCTGTCGGCGAGGCACTCGTGGGCGCTGACGACGGCGAACTGCGCGGCCCGGTCCATCCGCCGTACCTCTCGCGGACCCAGACCGTGCCGCTCCGGCACGAAGTCCACCTCCGCCGCCACCTGGGAGCGAAAGCGCGAGGCGTCGAAGAAGGAGATGGTCCGCGTCGCCGTGCGTCCGGCTGTCAGCTGCTCCCAGAAGGCCTTCTTGCCCACACCTCCCGGTGCCACTACTCCGATGCCGGTGATGGCCACACGTCGGTTCACTGGACGAGCCCCCTCCTGAGTGGACGATGTCGACGACTGTGTGCGGGCGCCCTCAAAGCCCGCTCGAGTCCCGCTGGCGCGAACGTGACGGTCTGGCCTGTGACTTGGTCGTCTCCGGCGCGGTTCCGGCTTCCTCCGGCGGGGTTCCGGCTTCCTCCAGCGCGGTTCCGGCTTCCTCCAGCGGGGTTCCGGCTTCCTCCAGCGCGGTTCCAGTCCCCGTCGAGGCGGCCCGGCGAGGCTGGGGCCGCCCCTCCGGGCCCGCCGGGTCCGGACGCCCGACCCGGGAGGACCGCGAAGTGATGTCCCGCCGCACCGTCCTGCTGCTGCCCGGCCAGGGTGCGCAGCGCGAACGCATGGCCGCCGGCCTGTACGAGGCGGTGCCGGAGTTCGCGGCGCCGATGGACGACTTCCTGGCGGCCCTGGGGCCGGAGGGCGCGCGGCTGCGCGAGGAGTGGCTGCGGCCCGCGCCCAACCCGGCTCTGGACGACGCCCTGGTGTCGCAACCCCTGCTCTTCGGAGTCGGATACGCGCTCGGCCGGTGCGTGACGGCGCTGAGCGGTCACGCCCCCGACGTCCTGCTCGGCCACAGCGTCGGCGAACTGGCGGCGGCCGCCCTCGCCGGGGTGTTCTCACCCGAGGACGCCGCACGGGTCATGGCCGCGCGCCGTACGGCCCTCGCCGGCCGCACCGGCGGCGGCATGCTGGCCGTCGGCGCCGCCGTGGCCGACGTGGAGGCGCTGCTCGCACCGGGGACGGCGGTCGCCGCGGTCAACGGACCGCGCCAGACGGTCCTCGCGGGTCCGGCCGAGCCCCTCGCCCGGACCGCCGAACGGCTCGCGGCGGCCGGACTCGTCGTCCGCGCGCTCCGCTCCGGACACGCCTTCCACTCGCCGTCCCTCGCCGGGGCCGCGGAGACCTATGCGCGGGCGCTGTCCCCCGTACCGCTGCGCGCCCCGGAAGGGACGCTGCTCTCGACCCGTACGGCGCGATGGCTGCGCGCGGAGGAGGCGGTCGATCCCGCCTTCTGGGCAGGGCAGTTGGCGCTGCCGGTGCTGTACTGGCCCGCGCTGCGGGCGCTGCTCGACGGTACGCCCGAAGGGCCCGGCACGGGTCTGATCCTGCTCGACGCGAGCGCGGACCGCTCGCTGACGGCCCCCGCACGCCGGCATCCCTCCGTCAGGTCGGGAGCGAGCGTGGTCGTCCCCCTGCTGGCCGGACCGGCCGGAGGGGACGACCTCGGCAGTCTCGGGGAGGCACTGGAGGTCCTGGCGAGCCATCGGGTCCGGACGTCCCCACACGTCCGGACCCGCGCGGCTCAGGCGACCGCGAGCTGATCGGAGACGTACGCGATGAGCGCGGCGGGCGTCTTGAGCTCGTCGAGCTTCTCGTCGGGGACGGTGACGGGGAAGTCGTCCTGGATGCGCACCACGATCTCGTAGACCGTGAGCGAGTCGTAGCCGAGATCTGCGAACTCCGTGTCCAGGACGGACTCCTCGAGCGCGGCGGCCTCGGCGCCGTCGAAGCAGGCGTCCACGATGACGCGGAACTCGGCGAGGGTGAAGGCGGCGGTCATGGACGGTCCTCCAGAGAATGGGTGACGATCAGGTGGCGATCGAAGGCGGGCGGCGATCGGAGACGGGCGCCGATCGGCGCGTGCCACGGTCGCCGAGCCCCCTCGAAGCGTGCTCGAACAGGGCTCGGACGGGTGGGGAGGTCCGGGGCGGCCCGGTGGGGACGGGCCGGGCGGTGGGCTCAGCCGTCGCTCGATCACCTCTCTAGGCCGTCGGGGCACGCTCGGGGCCCACGTCGAGCACCGCACCCGAGGGAGCACGCACCATGGCCGAGACCGTGTCCACGCCCGTGACCGCCGATGTGTACGTGGAGGTCCAGCAGTTCTACGCACGGCAGATGCGTCTGCTCGACGGCAACGACTTCGCGGGCTTCGGCGCCACCTTCACCGAGGACGGCGTGTTCACGCCCGCCGGGGCCGGCGCCCTGGAGGGCCCCGCGTTGATCTCCAAGGCCGCCGAGGCGGCCGCGGGCCGTTTCGGCGGCGGACAGCCGCGCCACTGGTTCGACATGCTCACGGTGGAGAGCGACGGTGACGCGGCCCTGCACACCGCCTACTACGCCGTCGTGAGCGTCACCTCCGCCGACGGCTCCAACCGGCTGGAGCAGAGCGTCACCGTCCAGGACGTCCTGGTCCACACCGAGGCCGGACTCCGCAACAGTTCCCGCGTCATCCGCCGCGACGACCACCTGGCCGCGGAGGCGGCCGCCTAGGAGTCGCGAGCCGCCGCAGTTCTCCCCACCCGCACCGCAGAAAGGCCCTCCGTGAGCTCCTCTCATCCCTCCCCCACCGCGAACGCCATGCGCCGTGCTCTGAAGCGGGCCAGGGACGGGGTCGCGCTCGATGTCGGTGAGGCGGCCGTGCTGTTGCGGGCGCGGGGGGAGGATCTGGCGGATCTGGTCGCGTCCGCGGGGAGGGTGCGGGACGCGGGGCTTGCGGCGGCGGGGCGGCCGGGGGTCATCACGTACTCGAAGAGCGTGTTCATACCGTTGACCCGGTTGTGCCGGGACAAGTGCCACTACTGCACGTTCGTCACCGTCCCCGGCAAGCTCCGACGGGACGGGCACGGGATGTTCATGTCGCCGGACGAGGTCCTCGACATCGCCCGGCGCGGGGCCGCGATGGGCTGCAAGGAGGCCCTGATCACCCTCGGAGACAAGCCCGAGGACCGGTGGCCCGAGGCCCGCGAGTGGCTCGACGCGCACGGCTATGACGACACCATCGCCTATGTGCGGGCGATGGCGATCCGGATCCTTGAGGAGACCGGACTGCTGCCGCACCTCAATCCCGGGGTGATGTCGTGGACCGATTTCCAGCGGCTCAAGCCCGTCGCGCCTTCGATGGGGATGATGCTGGAGACGACCGCGACCCGGCTGTGGTCGGAGCCCGGCGGCCCGCACTACGGCTCGCCCGACAAGGAACCCGCGGTTCGTCTGCGGGTCCTTGAGGACGCGGGGCGGTCGTCCGTCCCCTTCACCTCCGGGCTGCTCCTGGGCATCGGGGAGACGCTGGAGGAGCGGGCGGAGTCGCTGTTCGCGCTGCGGCGGGTCTCCCGGGCCTATCACTCCGTCCAGGAGCTGATCATCCAGAACTTCCGTGCCAAGCCGGACACGGCCATGCGCGGGATGCCGGACGCCGAGCTCGACGACCTGGTCGCGACCGTCGCCGTCGCCCGGCACATCATGGGCCCCTCCGCCTGCCTGCAGGCCCCGCCCAACCTCGTCGACTCCGAGTACGAGCGCCTGATCGCCGCCGGCATCGACGACTGGGGCGGTGTCTCGCCCCTCACCATCGACCATGTGAATCCGGAGCGGCCCTGGCCCCGGATCGAGGAACTCGCGCAGAGGTCACGGGCGGCCGGGTTCGAGCTGCGGGAACGGCTCTGCGTCTACCCGGAGTTCGTCACCCGCGGCGAGCCCTGGCTCGACCCCCGCCTCCTCCCGCACGTCCGCGCCCTCGCCGACCCCGCCACCGGTCTGGCGAACCCGGACGCGCCCGTGCGCGGTCTGCCCTGGCAGGAGCCGGACGAGGCGTTCACCGCGTCCGGCCGCACCGACCTGCACGCCACCATCGACACCACCGGCCGCACCCACGACCGGCGTGAGGACTTCGACGACGTCTACGGCGACTGGGACGCCCTGCGCGAGGCCGCCGCCCCCGGCATGGTCCCCGAACGGGTCGACTCCGACGTCCGCCAGGCCCTCGCCGTCGCCGCCGACGACCCCACCCGGCTCACCGACACCCAGGCCCTCGCCCTGCTGCACGCCGACGGGCCCGCCCTCGACGCCCTGACCCGTATCGCCGACGACGTCCGCAAGTCCGTCTCGGGCGACGAGGTGACGTACATCGTCACCCGGAACATCAACTTCACCAACGTCTGCTACACCGGCTGCCGCTTCTGCGCCTTCGCCCAGCGCCGCACTGACGCCGACGCCTACACCCTCTCCCTGGACCAGGTCGCCGACCGCGCCGAACAGGCCTGGGACGTCGGCGCCGTCGAGGTCTGCATGCAGGGCGGCATCCACCCCGACCTGCCCGGCACCGCCTACTTCGACATCGCACGCGCCGTCAAGAACCGTGTTCCCGGCATGCACGTCCACGCCTTCTCCCCCATGGAAGTCGTCAACGGCGCCACCCGCACCGGCCTGTCCATCCGTGAATGGCTCACCGCCGCCAAGGAAGCCGGACTCGACTCCATCCCCGGCACCGCCGCCGAAATCCTCGACGACGAAGTCCGCTGGGTCCTCACCAAGGGCAAACTCCCCACCGCCACCTGGATCGAGGTCATCACCACCGCCCACCAACTCGGCATCCGCTCCTCCTCCACGATGATGTACGGGCATGTCGACCAGCCCCGCCACTGGCTCGGCCACCTGCGCACCCTGGCCCGCATCCAGCAGGAGACCGGAGGATTCACCGAGTTCGTCACCCTCCCCTTCATCCACACCAACGCACCCGTCTACCTCGCCGGCATCGCCCGCCCCGGCCCCACCCAGCGCGACAACCGCGCCGTCATCGCCATGGCACGCCTCCTCCTCCACCCCCACATCCCCAACATCCAGACCAGCTGGGTCAAACTCGGCACCGAAGGCGCCGCCGAAATGCTCCGCTCCGGCGCCAACGACCTCGGCGGAACCCTCATGGAAGAGACCATCTCCCGCATGGCCGGCTCCAGCTACGGCTCCTACCGCTCCATCCACGACCTCGAAGCCATCGCCCACGCGGCAGGCCGCCCGGCGAAGCCCCGGACGACCCTCTACGGCGAAGTACCCGAAGAACGACAGCGCACCGCGAGGGCGTCGGACGGACACCTCCCGGAACTCCTTCCCCTGCTCGGAGGCTGACGGATGGTCACGAGCGGTGGTTGGACCGTGCTGCTTCCCGTCAAACCGTTCCCTCTCGCCAAGAGCCGGCTGGCCGCCTGGGCCGGTGACAGCAGGACCGACTGGTCCCGCGCCTTCTTCCTCGACACGCTGCACTCGGTCTCGCGTACGCCGGAGGTCACGCGGATCGTCGTCGTGACCGCCGACCCGTCGGCCCGCGCCCTGGCCCGGGAGCGCGGTGCCGAGTGCGTCGAGGAGCTCTCCCCGCGCGGACTGAACTCCGCCGTCCGGGCCGGTGCGGCCCGGGCCTCGGTCCGTGGCGCCCGTACGGTCGCCGTCCTCACGGCCGATCTGCCCGCCCTCCGCCCCGAGGAGCTCACCAGGGTCCTCTGCGCCGCGGGCGATCACCGGCGGGCCTTCCTCACCGATCACACGGGCATCGGCACCACCGTCCTGACGGCCCGGGTCCCCACCCTCCTGACGCCTCGCTTCGAAGGGGCCTCGCGGCAGCGCCACGCGGCGAGCGGGGCGGTGGAACTGGAGGTGGCGGAGGTTCCGGGGGCACGTCTGGACATCGACACACCGGACGATCTCGTGGCGGCCCGAGCCCTGGGCCTCGGGTCGCACTCGTGTGCGGTGGACGACCGGCGAAGAGGAGCGCTCTCGCTCAAGAGGGACGTATAGGCTGCTTTGCAAGCATCCGTCCCTCGCGCGCCTCAGGAGAATCCTCGGTGACCGTCACGCTCGCCCAGCTCGAGACCTCCCCCCAGTCCGAGCACCAGGACCCCGCCGACGCTCCCCAGGGGGCAACCGTCCAGGACCCTGCCACCGGCGCGGACATCCCGGCCCCGGCGAGCGCCTCGGACCCGGCCGAGACCGACGGCGGCGGCGACGGCAGCGCCGACCCCGTCGTCGTCCGTGACGCCCAGGACTTCGGTGTCTACGCCCGCACCGGCGGCTGGACCTTCGCGCTCAAGGTGGCGCGCAGCGTCCGTCCCGGCGGGCAGGCCGCCGAGGGGACGGCCGCGACGAAGGTCTCGGCGAAGGCGTTCGCGGAGCTCGCGGGGTGCTCGCCGGAGCGGGTCATGCGCTACTACAAGGCCTGGGACATGGCGGCCGACGACGGTCTCGTCCCGCAGTTCGAGGTGCTCGTCCCCGGCGAGGACATCGAGCTGCCCGAAGCCGACGTCTGGCTGTCGTACTACACCTCGCGCAACAGCGCCTCGTCCGTGCGCGGCCAGGCGATCAGCGCGGCGGCCGAGGCGGAGGGCATCCGGCCGACGAAGGCCCTGGAGGTCGCGGAGAACCCGACGGCGCTGCGGGCCGCGATCCTCGCCGACCCGGGGACGGCGGAGGCGGCGCGCGGGGCGCTGCTCGACCGGATGAAGGAGGACCCGGCCCTTCAGACCGAGATGGCCCGCGCCATCGCGCGCACCGACGATCTGAAGAAGGCCGTGGCGAGCGAGGCGAAGGCGGCCGACCGCATCGGCTACGTGCGCCAGATCGTCGAGAACGGCCAGATCAAGACCCCGGCGGGGCAGACCGTGGAGGCACCGGCCGAGCTGCGGGCCGAGGCCGAGCGGCACCTGTCGCTCCTCGACGAGCTCGACGACTCCGAGGAGGCGGGCGAGTGGGCCGGTGAGGCGTACGACACGGTCAAGGGCCTGGTCGCGAAGGCGGTCGAGGAGGACCCGGCGCTGCGGGTCCAGGAGCGGCGGACGAAGTTCTACAGCAGCCTGCAGAAGGCGACGAAGGTCTTCGAGGAGCTGACCCTCGACGAGGTCCTGGAGGAGGAGATCTTCGAGGACGACATGCTCCAGCGCCTCGAAGCCCTCCAGGAGGCGATCAGCTCCTGCATCAGCACGCTGCGCAGGGCGACGACCGCCTCCTGACTCCCGGGGCGCTCCTCAGTCCTGGTGGCCGAGCTGGAGGTCGCGCTCGGTGCGGCCGCCGCCTGCCATCTGGAGGACGGTCGCGACGGGCGGGTAGCCGGCGGCGATGACGGTGTACTCGCCGGAGGACAGGTCCACGAAGCGGAAGGTGCCGTCGGCGCCGGTGGTGAGGGTGTCGACGACGTTGCCCGCGGCGTCGAGCAGGGTGACCCGGGCGTCCTCGACGGGACGGCCGCCCCCTGCCCGTACGGTCCCGCGCAGCACCGCCCCGCCGGCGAGTTCGATGTCCTGGCGGGTCTCGCGGGAGGCCTGGACGCTGACGGGGAGCGCCGCGGGCCGGAAGGCGGGGGCGCTGGCGGCGAGCGTGTACTCGCCGGCGACCAGTTCGGAGATGACGTACCCGCCCTCGCGTCCGCTGCGGGTGGAGGCGACGACCTCGCCGCGTACGTCGGTGAGGGTGACGGCCGCGTCCCGTACGGGCGTCCCGTCGGCGGTGACGACGCTGCCCGCGAGCCGGCCCGCGCCGCCGAGGACGACGTCGAGTTCGACGGGCCGGTCGCCGACGGTGACGGAGACGGCCTGGGGCTGGTGTCCGCCGGCCGCGGCGATGAGGACGTACGCGCCGTTGCCGGGGACGCTCAGCGCGTACCGCCCGTCCTCGCCGCTGGCGCCCCGGCCGACCTGTCGGCCCTGGACGTCGATGAGGGTGAGGGCGGCCCGGGGGACGCGGCTGCCGTCGTGGTGCTGGACGGTGCCGCAGACGGGGAGTCCGGAGTGCGGGGCGGCGAAGGAGGCGGGCGCGGGGGCGGCGTGCCGGGCGTGCGGGACGGCCTGGACGCTGCCGAACTCGTCGGCTCCGGTGGCCTCGGTGGTGGGGCTGTGGTGGGTCACCAGCGGTTTCTCCTTGAGGAAGAAGGCGAGGACGAGGCCGAGCACGAGGACCGGCACGAGGTAGAGGAAGATGCGCGGCATCGCGTCCGCGTACGCCTGGATGTAGGCGTCCCGTACGGCGGGCGGCAGGGTGTGCACCGTCTGCGGGGTGATCGACTCGGCGGGCGGCAGGGAGGTCGCGCCGCCGGCGAGGACGCCGGTGAGCCGGTCGCCGAGGGCGTCGTCGAGCCGGGAGGCGAAGAGGGTGCCGAAGACGGCGGCGCCGACGCTGCCGCCGATCTGGCGGAAGTAGGTGTGGGCGCTGGTGGCGGTGCCGAGGTCGGCGGGGCGTACGGAGTTCTGCACGGCGAGGACGAGGACGGGCATGACGAGGCCGATGCCGGTGCCGAGGACGGCCTGCCAGAGGCTGTGCTGGAGGCGTGGGGTGTCGGCGTCCATGCGGGAGAGCAGCCACATGCCGAGGACGGAGAGGGCGCCGCCGAGCAGGGGGTAGATCTTGTAGTGGCCGGTGCGGCTGATGAGCTGGCCGGAGACGACGGAGGCGATGACGATGCCGCCCATGAGGGGCAGCATCAGGAGGCCGGACTCGGTGGCGGTGGCGCCCTCGACCATCTGCAGGAAGCTGGGGAGGTAGCTGGCGGCGCCGAAGAGCGCGATGCCGACGACGGCGCCGACGAGGGCGGTCACGGTGAAGACGGAGTCGCGGAACAGCCGCAGCGGGATCAGGGGTTCGGGCGCGACGTGCTCGACGACCAGGAAGAGCAGGGTGGTTCCGGCGGCGCCGCAGGCGAGGGCGAGGACGACGCGGGAGTCCCAGGCGTACTCGGTGCCGCCCCAGCTGGTGAGCAGGACCAGGCAGGTGGAGGCGGCGGCGAGGAGGAGGGCGCCGAGGACGTCGAAGCGGGCGCGTGCCGTCGGCTTGGGGAGTTTGAGGACGACGGCGACGACGGCGAGGGTGACGAGTCCGAAGGGCACGTTGAAGTAGAAGCACCAGCGCCAGGAGACGTGGTCGGTGAAGAAGCCGCCGAGCAGGGGTCCGGCGACGGAGGCGAGGCCGAAGGCGGCGCCGATCAGGCCCATGTACCGGCCGCGTTCACGGGCGGGGACGATGTCGGCGATGATCGCCTGGACGCCGATCATCAGGCCGCCGGCGCCGATGCCCTGGATGGCGCGGAAGGCGATGAGCTCGTCCATGCTGCGGGACCAGCCGGCGAGTCCCGAACCGATGACGAAGACGACGATGGCGAAGAGGAAGACGCCCTTGCGGCCGAGGAGGTCGCCGAGCTTTCCGTAGATCGGCAGGCCGATGGTGGCGGTCAGCAGGTAGGCGGTGATCGCCCAGGACATCCGGTCGAGGCCCTGGAGTTCGCCGACGATCTTCGGCAGGGCGGTGGCGACGATCATCTGCTCGAGCGCGGCGAGGAGCAGCGCGAGCATCAGGCCGCAGAAGACGAGCCGGACGCGGCGGGGGTCGAGGTGGTCGGCCCGGGCGGGGTGGGGCGGTGGGGTGGGGTCGGCGGGCGGGCCGCCGGCGGCGAGCGGTGCCGCGCCCCCCGTGTCCGCCGGTACCTCTCCGTCCCCGGCGGATTTCACGATCGTGATCGCACCCACGTACCTGCTCCCCTCGTCACGGCGTCTACGCCGCGCCATTCTTCGCATTGGGCACGAAGGGGGAGCAAGTCGGGCGGTACGGGAGGTCAGTGGCGCACGGAGGCGCGAACGGCCCTGCGGTACGGCGCACTTGGGTCGCTCATCAGCGCGTTTACGAGGGGGCCCGCGCCCCCGGCGCACAGGGGGCGCCGTTACGGGGGTGCGGGCGATCCACTCGAATCGGTGAACGCTCCGGGCGTTACTTCTCGACCTCGTCCGCCAGCTTGGCGAGAACGGCGTCGTAGATCCGGCCGAGGCCCTTGGGCGCGAAGGTGCGCTCGAAGAAGCCGCCGACGCCGCCGGCGCCGTCCCAGACGGTGGTGACCACGGCGCGGGACTTGCCCTCACCGGCGGGGGTCACGAGCCAGGTGGTGACCATGGAGGAGTTGCGGTCCTTCTCGACGAGCTGCCCGTCGGTGGGCTCGGTGACCTCCAGGAGGCAGTCGCGGACGCGCTTGCTCGTGGCCTGCAGCTTCCAGTGGACGAGGGTGCCCTCGCCGTCGCCGCCCTCGCGCACCTCGTACTCGCTGAAGTGCTCGGGGAGCAGCTTCGCGCGCGTGCCGCTGTAGTCGGCCAGCGCGTCGAACACCGTCTCCGCGTCGGCGGCGATGATCCGTTCCGTGGTGGCCTCGACCTGCGCCATTGACTTCCTCCAGCTCGTGGTTCCTCAGGGGTGTGGGCCTAGAGAACCACGTGGGCTCCGGGGCGCGAAATCCGGGTTGCAACGATCAAGGGAACAGGTGTTCTATTCTGAGCGAACGGTCGACGCAGAGCCATCGAGGAGGCGCCCGTGCGCTGGGACAATCTGGGCGACAACCCCGCCGCTCCCGCCGACATCGCCCTGTTCGGTACGGACGCGGTGACCACACGGACCTTCGACACCCCCGAGTTCCGGGGCATCACCTTCCACGAGGTACGGGCCCGTTCGATCCTCAACCGGGTGCCCGGCGCCTCCCGGATGCCGTTCGAGTGGACGGTCAATCCGTACCGGGGGTGCACGCACGCGTGTGTCTACTGCTTCGCCCGCAAGACCCACAGCTATCTGGACCTCGACACCGGGCTCGGCTTCGACTCCCAGATCGTCGTCAAGGTCAACGCCCCGGAACTCCTGACCCGCCAGCTCTCCTCCGCCCGCTGGCAGGGCGCGCACATCGCGATGGGCACCAACGTCGACTGCTACCAGCGGGCCGAGGGCCGGTACGGCCTGATGCCGGGCATCCTCACCGCCCTGCGCGACCGCGCCAACCCCTTCTCGATCCTCACCAAGGGCACGCTGATCCTGCGCGACCTGGAGCTGCTCACCCAGGCCTCCCGGGTCACCGAGGTCGGCATCTCCGTCTCCGTCGGCTTCACCGACCGGGAGCTGTGGCGCACGATCGAGCCCGGCACCCCCTCCCCGCAGAGCCGGCTCGAGGTGGTCCGGGCGCTCGGCGCGCACGGCATCGACTGCGGGGTCCTGATGGCTCCCGTGGTGCCCTTCCTCGGCGACCGGCCCGAGCAGCTCCGCGACACGGTCCGCGCGGTCGCCGAGGCCGGGGCGAGTTCGGTCACCCCGCTCGTGCTGCACCTGCGGCCGGGCGCCCGCGAGTGGTTCATGCAGTGGCTGGGGCGCCACCACCCCGGTCTGGTGCGGAGGTACGAGCGGATGTACGCGGACGGGGCCTACGCGCCCACCTGGTACCAGCGCCGGATCACCCGTCAGGTGCACGAGCTGGCGGCCGAGTTCGGCATCGGGCCCGCACACCGCGGCGCGACGCGCCGGATCCCCGTGCCGGAGGAACCGTCCCTCGCGGCCGCCCCCGAGCAGCTCACCCTCCTCTGAGGACGCTCCTCCGATCATCGGACCGCTGACCTGACACGCCGTCGGATCCGCCTCCGTTCGGGTCAACTCTCGGCGAAACAGGTCCTCTCCGCGCCGGTTCGGGACACAAACGCCCTATGACCCCACGCGCAGGAATGCTGATCGCCGCAGGAGCGCTGGTCGCCGGGACGGTCACCGTCCTGCCCGCCGCTCCCGCGGACGCCGGTGAACCGGCCCCCCGCCCCTTCCCCACGCTCGCCTGGACCGGCTGTGCCACCGAGGCGTACCCGAAGCTCCAGTGCGCCACCCTCAGGGTGCCGCTCAACCACGACGATCCGGCCGGCCGGACCGTCACGCTCGCCCTCACCCGGATCCCGCACACCGCGAAGACCTTCCAGGGGCCGCTGCTCGTGAACCCGGGCGGGCCCGGCGGCAGCGGCCGCGGCATGGCCGGGTACGTGGCGTCCTCGCTGCCCCCGAAGGTGGCCGCCGAGTACGACGTGATCGGCTTCGACCCGCGCGGGGTCGGCAAGAGCGAGCCCGCGCTCGACTGCAGGCCGGGCCACTTCGCCCCGGTCCGCCCGGACTCGGTGCCGGGCGACGCGGCCGCCGAGCGGCTCGCGATCGAGCGGGCGCAGGCCTTCGCCGCGGCCTGCGGCAAGAAGTACGCCGACGTGCTGCCGTACATCGACACCGTGAGCACCGCCCGGGACATGGACGTCATCCGGCGCGCCCTCGGCGCCCAGAAGATCAACTACCTCGGCTACTCGTACGGCACCTACCTGGGGGCCGTGTACGCGCGGCTCCACCCGGACCGGGTGCGGCGGATGGCGCTGGACTCCGTCGTGAACCCGCACGGCGTCTGGTACGAGGACAACATCGCGCAGGACTACGCCTTCGACACCCGGCACAAGGACTTCATGGCCTGGGTGGCCAAGCAGGACTCCGTGTACAAGCTGGGCGCCGACCCGGCGGCGGTCGAGGCGGCCTGGTACCGGATGCGCGACGCGCTGCGCGCGAAGCCGGCCGGCGGGAAGGTCGGGCCGGGCGAGCTGGAGGACACGTATCTGCCCGGCGGGTACTACAACGGCTACTGGCCCCGCCTGGCGAAGGCGTTCTCCGCCTACGTCAACGACGCGAACGCGGCACCGCTCACGGAGGCGTACGAGCGGTACGGCGAGGCCGACGCCGCCGCCGACAACGGCTACTCGGTCTACACGAGCGTGCAGTGCCGGGACGCGGCCTGGCCCCGTGACTGGAGCGTCTGGCGCAAGGACAGCTGGGACGTGCACGCCAAGGCGCCCTTCTCCACCTGGAACAACGCCTGGTACAACGCGCCGTGCGCGTTCTGGCCGGTGGAGTCGCTGTCGCCGCCGGAGGTCGGCAACGACCAGGTGCCGCCGGTCCTCATCCTCCAGGCCACCGACGACGCGGCGACGCCGTACGAGGGCGGGGTCGCCCTGCACCGGCTGATGCGGGGCTCCAGCCTGGTCGTGGAGCAGGGCGGCGGGAACCACGGCGTGACCCTCGGCGGGAACGCGTGCATGGACGAGCACCTGTCCACCTACCTCGCCACGGGTGAGGTCCCGCGCGCCGAGGGCGACGCCGAGGTGGACGCGGCCTGCGCGGCGCTGCCGGAGCCGAAGCCCGAGCCGGTGACCCGGTCCGCCCCGACCGCGGCCGAGTCCGCGGGCGGCACGCTGCACGGGTTCCTCGGCCACGTGCGCTGACGTTCCCCGGCCCCGTGCGCCGACCATGCCCGCACCTCCCCCGGGGTGCGGGCGTTGTCAGTGCCGTGGGCGAGGATGTGGGGCATGACGAGCCACCTGACCCACGTGCCCGCCCCCGACGGGATCGCCGCCAGCCCGCAGTACAGCCATGTCGTGTGGGGGACGGGCCGCTTCGTCGCGATATCCGGCCAGTGCGCGTTCGACGCCTCGGGCGCGGTGGTCGGGGAGGGTGACGCGGTGGCGCAGGCCCGGCAGGTCTTCGCGAACCTGGACCGCTGCCTCGCGACGGCGGGCGCCGGGTTCCAGGACGTGGTGAAGCTGACGTACTTCGTCACGGACGTCGCCCATCTCCCGGCCGTACGGGAGGCCAGGGACGCCCATTTCGCGGGGGCGCCGCTGCCGGCGAGCTCGGCGGTCCAGGTGTCGGCGCTCGTCCGCCCGGAACTGCTCGTGGAGATCGAGGCGTTCGCGCTGGTGCCGGAGCGGAGGCCGGAGTCCGGGGCCGACGGCGCGGCCCGCCCGCTTCTCCGCTCAGTGGGTGGTGCCGAGTCGGCCCAGTGAGGCCTCCGCCGCGGCGCCGAGCCGGGGGTGCGGGAGCGCGGCCTCCAGTGCGGGGCGGGCCCGGGGGTCGCCCAGAGCTCCCAGCCCCTCGACGCAGGCGAGGCCGACCCGCCAGTGCGGGTCGTCGGCGGGCAGGCGCCGTTCGAGGACGGTGATCAGCGCCGGTACGGACTCGGGGGCGCGGAGGGCGGCGAGCAGCCGGATCGGCAGCAGGGCGTAGGCGACGCGGAGTTCGTTGGTGGCGAGGGACGCCGCCGCCCGGGCGGTCCGGGGGTCGCCGAGCCGGGTCAGGGCGTGGGCGGCGGTGACGCAGCGCTCCGGGTCGCGGTGGTTGAGGAGGAGCACCAGGGCCTCGAAGGCGCGCGGGTCGCCCGTGACGCCGAGGGCGTAGGCCGCGATCTCGCGGGCCCAGAGGGGCCGGCCGGGGGCGGTGAGGACGTGGTGCAGTTCCTCGGGATCGGTGGTCCGCGCGAGCTGTTCGAATGCCGCCGGAACGGTTCCGGAGTCATTCTCGATCTCTTCCCGCAATCGATCGATCATCGAGCAGAATTCCGGATCCTCGGCGTATTCCATGAATCCGAGCCTATCCGCGATCCAGATCACATTTTCCTCAACTTCCCGGGACTGGCGCGCTCGTTACCCGCCGGTTAGTCTCAGGTGAGCGGGACACCCCCCGCTTCTCACAACGGCCTGGTGACGCAGCCGTTGTGGGTGTTTGTCGGTTCGGCAGTTTCGACGTGGCTCCGGGACAGAGTCCGTCGCCCATTTCCTCCGGGGCATCGCCCTTTCTCCGGGCAGGGCCCTCGCTCTTTCCCGCGCCCTTTCGTGCGCGCACTGCCCTCAGTCGTCACTCTTCCTCTCAGGAGTCCCCTGATGGACACCCCTCTCTCCACCATCGCCGTCGTCGGTCTCGGCACGATGGGCACCGGTATCGCCGATGTCCTCGTCCGCGCCGGCCGCGAGGTCATCGGCATCGACATCAGCGACACCGCCGCCGCCCAGGCCGTCGCCGCCCTGGAGGCCTCCACCGCCCGCGCGGTGGCCCGCGAGCGGATCACCGAGGAGGAGCGGCAGGACGTCCTGGCCCGCTTCCGTACCTTCTCCGACCTCCAGGCGGCCGCCGAGGCCGACCTCGTCATCGAGGTCGTGCCCGAGTCGTACGAGGCGAAGCAGGAGGTGTTCCGGGCCCTCGACGGCATCGTGCGGCCCGGCACGATCGTCGCCACCGGCACGAACGCGCTCTCCGTCACCCGGCTCGCCGCCGACTCGGCGCACCCCGAGCGCGTCCTCGGCCTGCACTTCTTCACCCCGGTCCAGGCGATGAAGCTGGTCGAGGTGGTCTCCTCCGTGCTGACCGACCCGCGGGCCGTCGAGGCCGTCACCCGGCTCGCCCTCGACCTGGGCAAGGAGCCGGTGGCGGTCGGCGACCGGGCCGGTTTCATCGCGGACGGGCTGCTCTTCGGCTACCTGAACCAGGCCGCCGCCATGTACGAGGCCAAGTACGCCTCCCGCGAGGACATCGACGCGGCGATGAAGCTGGGCTGTGGTCTGCCCATGGGGCCGCTCGCGCTGCTCGACCTGATCGGCGTCGACACGGCCCGTACGGTCCTGGAGGCGATGTACGCCGACTCCCACGACCGGCTGCACGCCCCGGCCCCGATCCTCAAGCAGCTCAGCGAGGCGGGTCTGACCGGCCGCAAGTCGGGCCGCGGCTTCTACACGTACGAGGCGCCGGGCTCCGGCGAGGTCGTGCGGGACGCGCTGACCCCGCTGGGCTCCGCGGCGGCGGCCGGCGGCCGTGAGGTCCGCTCGGTCGGCGTCGCCGGCTCGGGCACGATGGCCTCCGGCATCGCCGAGGTCTTCGCGAAGGCCGGGTACCAGGTCGTCCTCGCCGCCCGCTCCCAGGAGAAGGCGGACACGGCGAAGGCCCGGATCGCCAAGTCGCTGGCCCGCTCGGTCGACAAGGGCCGGATGACGGGCGAGGCGCGCGACGCGACGCTGGCCCTCATCACCCCGGCCGGCACGCTGGACGCCTTCGCCGACGTCGACCTGGCCCTGGAGGCGGTCGCCGAGGACCTGGAGATCAAGCAGGAGCTGTTCGCGCGGCTCGACAAGATCTGCAAGCCGGGCGCGGTGCTGGCCACCACGACCTCCTCGCTGCCGGTCGTGGCCTGCGCCCGCGCCACCTCGCGCCCGCAGGACGTCATCGGGATGCACTTCTTCAACCCGGCGCCGGCCATGAAGCTGGTCGAGATCGTCCGCACGGTGCTGACAGGCGACGACGTCCACGCGACCGTCCGCGAGGTCACCACGAAGATCCGCAAGCACCCTGTGGACTGCGGCGACCGCGCCGGTTTCATCGTGAACGCGCTGCTCTTCCCGTACCTGAACAACGCGATCAAGATGGTCCAGGAGCACTACGCGACCCTGGACGACATCGACGCCGCGATGAAGCTGGGCGGCGGTTACCCGATGGGCCCGTTCGAGCTGCTCGACGTGGTCGGTCTGGACGTGTCGCTCGCGATCGAGCAGGTGCTGCACCGCGAGTTCCGGGACCCGGGCCTGGCCCCCGCCCCGCTCCTGGAGCACCTGGTGGCGGCGGGCTGCCTGGGCCGCAAGACGGGACGCGGCTTCCGCGAATATGCCCGACGCTGAGCCGGGAGCGGCCGGCTGGGGCGGTCTGCTGAGCCCTCCGGGCACCGTCGGTGTCCCGGGGGGCTCCCCGCCCCCACCTGGGCACACTCCCCCTCCGATGCAGTACGTTCGGACCATGCCCAAGGCCGCGAAGACACCCCGTGCCACGTCCCCGTCCGACGCTCCGGAGAGCGCGGCGGGCACTCGTGCCGCCGCGCAGCGGCTCAAGATGCGCCGGGAGCTCGCCACGGCGGCGATGGAGCTCTTCGCGAGCAAGGGGTACGAGGCCACGACGGTCGACGAGATCGCCGCCCGGGCCGGGGTCGCGCGGCGGACCTTCTTCCGCCACTTCCGCTCCAAGGAAGAGGCGATCTTCCCGGATCACGACGACACCCTGGTGCGGGCGGAGGCGGTGCTGAACGCCGCCCCGCCGCACGAGCACCCGCTCGACACGGTGTGCCGGGGCATCAAGGAAGTCATGAAGATGTACGCGGGCTCGCCCGCGGTCTCCGTGGAGCGCTACCGGCTCACGCGCGAGGTGCCGACCCTGCGGGAGCGGGAGATCGCCTCGGTGGCCCGCTACGAGCGGCTGTTCACCCGCTACCTCCTGGGCCACTTCGACGAGCGCGACCACCACGACGGGAACGACGACCCGCTGCTCGCCGAGGTGGCGGCGTCCGCGGTCGTCACGGCCCACAACCACGTCCTGCGCCGCTGGCTGCGGGCGGGCGGGCAGGGCGACGTGGAGACCCAGCTGGACCACGCCTTCGCGATCGTCCGGGAGACCTTCGGCTCGGGCATAGGCGCGGGCCGCCCGGCCCCTTCCCCGTCCTCCCAGGGGACCACCGAGCCGGCCCCGGCCGTCCGGGCCTCCACCACGGGTGACGTGGTGGTCGCCGTGGCACGGACGGACGCACCGCTCGACGAGGTCATGCGCACGATCCAGCAGGCGCTGACGCGGGGCTGACCCCCGACCCGACCCCTCCGCACGGCGAAGGCCGCCCCCCCCGGGGCGGGCGTCGCCCCGTTTTTCCGGGGGTTGGATAGTTAATAGCGCACAAGTGGCCGGCCGATTTGATATGAGTGTAAATTTTTGGACCCCATTCCGTGTGAAGT
>NZ_JBHTSA010000116.1:0-23578 GCF_042795405.1 Streptomyces sp. NPDC056480
ATCACGGCCCGGCCGTGATCCGCCGGACAGGCCCTAGCCCACCCGCTCGACCACGAAGACCGGAATCTCCCGCTCGGCCTTGAGCTGGTAGTCGGCGTAGTCGGGGAAGGCCGCGACCGCCCGCTCCCACCACGCGGCGCGCTCCTCGCCGGTGACCAGACGGGCCTCCATGTCCCACGCCTGGGTGCCGTCGCGCACCTCGACCAGGGGAGAGGCGACGAGATTGTGGTACCAGACGGGGTGCTTGACGGCGCCGCCGTTCGACGCGACGAGGGCGTACGCCCCCTCGTGCTCGACCCGCATGAGCGGGGTCTTGCGGAGCTTCCCGCTCTTCGCGCCGCGGTTCGTGACCAGGACGACCGGCATGCCCCGCATGGTCGTGCCCTTGGTGCCGCCGGACGACTCGTACAGCTCGACCTGATTGCGCACCCATGCCGTCGGGCTGGGCTCGTATTCACCTTCGAGTGGCATGGTGCCCCTTCCGTTGATCCTGTATCGCCGCCCGCCCGCCCCGGCGTTGTCAGTGTCGAATCCTAGGCTGGCTCCCGACATGACGGACGGGCACGACACAGGGGAGAGCACACGGCATGCGGGAATTGTTCCTGGCGGGGCAGCGGGCACACATCCGATGGATCGACCTGCCGGGCGCGGGCGACGGGCCCGTGCGCGTGTTCGTCCACGGCCTCGGGTGCACCTCGGCCTCGGACTTCGCCCACATCGCGGCCCACCCCGCGCTCGGCGGCGGCCGGGCGCTGCTCGTGGATCTGCTCGGGTACGGGCTGAGCGACCGGCCGGCGGACTTCGACTACCGCATGGAGTCCCAGGCGGAGGCGGTCGCCGCGGTGCTCGACCACCTCGGGCTCAGGGGAGTGGACCTCGTCGGGCACTCCATGGGCGGTGCGGTGACGATCCATCTGGCGGCGGCACGCCCCGAGCTGGTGGCGAGGCTCGTGGTGGCGGAGCCGAACCTCTACGGGGGCGGGGGAGAGTTCAGTTCCCCGGTGGCCTCCCAGGAGGAGGACGCGTTCGTGGCGGAGGGGTTCGTCCGGATGGTGGCAGGCGTCGACCGCGCCGACTACGCGGCCCGGCTCCGCCTCGCCGACCCGAGAGCCGTGCACCGCAGTGCGGTCGCCCTGGTCGAGGGCAGTACGCCCGCCCCTGGTGACCTCCTCGCCGGGCTCGCGATCCCCCGGACGTATCTGGTGGGGGAGTTGAGCCTGCCGGACCCCGACGCGGAGAAGGCCGCCGGTTTCGGGCTCCCGGTGGTCGAGATCCCCGGGGCGGGCCACAACCTGATGCTGGACAACCCGGACGGATTCGCCATGGCGCTCGCCCGCGCCCTGCCGGACTCCCCGACCGCGCGTCCCGGCCACGAGAGAGCCTGATCAGGCCAGTTCGGAGGGGTTCGGCGGGGGTTCGATTGCAGGCGTGTGGCAGATGCATGACAAGGCGCCAACTTCCTTGAGCCACGCCCGTAGAGCGGCCAGGCTGCTGATCACGCCGGGACCGGACACACCGGTCCCGACCGTGCACGTGGCCCCACGTGCGCCCCCCACAGTCGCGCAGTCCCACCCCACCGGGCGCGACGCCCATGAGGAGGAATCCCTCGTAATGGCACTCCCGCAGAACACCCGGACCCGCCTCGCCGTGACGGCCTCCGCCGCGAGCATCGCCGCCCTGCTCGGCACCTTCGCCGCCGTCCCGGCCCACGCCGCCCCCGCGGAGGGCACCGTCCTCGCGGCGGGTTCGGCCGACGCGATACCCGGCAGCTACATCGTCACCCTCAAGCAGGGCGCGGGCTTCAAGGCCGCCTCCGCCAAGGGCCGCAGCCTGATCTCCGGCTACGGCGGCACGGTCCGCAAGACGTTCGGCTCCGCCGTCAACGGCTACATCGCCACCCTCGACGCGACGGAGGCCCGCCGGCTCGCCGCCGACCCGGCCGTCGCCTCCGTCGAGCAGAACCAGATCGTCCGCGCCGACGCGACGCAGACCAACGCCCCCTGGGGTCTGGACCGCATCGACCAGACGAACCTGCCGCTCTCCGGCACGTACACCTACCCCGACTCCGCCGGCGGCGGCGTCACGGCGTACGTCATCGACACCGGCGTCCGGATCAGCCACTCCGAGATCGCCGGGCGCGCGGTGAACGGGTACGACGCCGTCGACGGCGACACCGTCGCGCAGGACGGCAACGGCCACGGCACCCACGTCGCCACGACGATCGCCGGAACCACCTACGGTGTGGCCAAGTCGGCGAAGATCGTGGCCGTCCGCGTCCTCGACAACAACGGCTCCGGGACCACGGCCGGCGTCATCGCGGGCATCGACTGGGTCACCGCCCACCACACCGCCGGTGCCCCGGCCGTCGCCAACCTCTCCCTGGGCGGCGGTGCTTCCACCGCCCTCGACAACGCCGTGAAGAACTCCATCGCCGACGGCGTCACCTACGCGGTCGCCGCGGGCAACTCCGGCGTCAACGCCTCCTCGACGTCGCCCGCCCGGGTCCCGGCGGCGATCACGGTCGGCGCCACGAGCAACACCGACGCCAAGGCCAGCTGGTCCAACTACGGTTCGGTCCTCGACCTCTTCGCCCCCGGTGTGTCGATCACCGCGGGCTGGAACACGAGCGACACCGCCACCAGCACGATCTCGGGCACCTCGATGGCCACCCCGCACGTCGCCGGCGCCGCCGCGATCTACCTCGCCGGGCACCCCTCCGCGACACCCGCCCAGGTGTCCACGGCCCTCGTCAACGGCGCCACGACCGGCAAGGTGACCAGCCCGGGCAGCGGCTCCCCGAACCGGCTCCTGAAGATCGTCCCGTAGTTCCGGACAGGTGCGGGACCTCAGGCAGCTCCGGACAGGGGCGGGACCTCCCGTAGTTCCGGACAGGTGAGAGACGTCCCGTAGTTCCGACCACGCACCGCCCCGGAGGCAGCCGGCGCCTCCGGGGCGGTGCCGTGCCCCGGCCCCACCGCGGCGGACCGCGTTCCTGAGAGGATCGACGGCACGACACCCCCCGGTACTCCGACCCGCACCAGGAGCCCCCGTGCACACCCCCCTCACATACGCCGACGTCAAGACCGCCGCCGATCGGATCGCCGGACAGGTCCGCCCCGTCACGGTGGCCGAGGCGGAGCCCGGCGCCGAGCCGTACACGCTCCACTTCGCCCTGGAACACCTGCAGCACACCGGCTCCTTCAAGGCGCGAGGCGCACAGAACTTCCTGCTCGCCCACCGGGAGGACGGCACCCTTCCCGCCGCCGGGGTCACGATCGCCTCCGGCGGCAACGCCGGCCTCGCCTGCGCCTGGGCGGCCCTGCGGCAGGGCGTCCGGGCCACCGTCTTCCTGCCGACCACCGCCCCGAAGGTGAAGGCCGACAGGCTCGCCGGCTACGGCGCCGACGTCCGGCTCGTCGGCACCGAGTACGCCGAAGCGCTGGCGGCCTGCGAGGAGTTCGCGGCCGACACCGGGGCGCTCGCCTCCCACGCCTACGACCATCCGCTGATCGCCGCCGGGGCAGGCACCCTGCTCGACGAGATCCACGACCGGATCCCGGACCTCGACACGGTCGTCGTCGCGGTCGGCGGGGGCGGCCTCTTCTCCGGCGTCGCCACCGCGGCCCGGCACCACGGCATCCGCACCGTCGCCGTCGAACCCGAGAACTGCCGCGCCCTCGACGCCGCGCTCCGGGCCGGACACCCCGTCGACGTCACCGTCGACTCCGTCGCCGCCGACTCGCTCGGCGCCCGCCGAGCCTCCGCCACCGCCCTGGCGACCGCCCGGCACGACTCGGTCCGTACCGTCCTCGTCCCGGACACCGCGATCATCCGTGCCCGCCGGGCCCTGTGGGACGATCGCCGCCTCGCCGTCGAGCACGCCGCCGCCACCGCCCTGGCCGCCCTCACGGCGCCCGACCGGCAGGGCGACACGGCCCACGGCTACCGCCCGGCCCCCGGCGAGAAGGTCTGCGTGGTCCTCTGCGGCGCCAACACGGACCCCTCCGACCTCGCGCGAGCCGGAGAGGCCGCGTAGCCCGGCACATGCGGCGCGCCCGCGCAGAGGCCTCCCGCAGTGCCACCTCGCCGACCGTGGACTCCTGGTCCGGCCGGTCCGCCCCGACCATCGCACCGGCCCCCATGCCGTCCGTACCCCCGACGGAGCGGCCTGGGGCTGCTCGGTCACCCACCACGTGGTGGCACCGGTCCCGAGCAGAGCGACCGGGAGGGCCGGTGGCGTGGGGTGCCCGTCCCGTGCGTCAGGATGGGGGCATGACCGAAATTCGTACCCCCCGTCTCATCCTCCGGCGCTGGAGCGACGACGACCTTGTCCCGCTGGCCGAGATCAACGCCGATCCCGAGGTGATGCGCTGGATCGGGGACGGCTCGGTCCGGGACCTGGAGCGGACCGCCGAGGACATCGAGCGGTACGAGGAGGAGTGGGACGAGGAGGGCTTCGGGATCTTCGCCGTCGAGCTCATCGCCTCGGGCGAGCTGATCGGCTTCGCCGGTCTCTCCCTGCCGGAGTTCCTCCCGGAGGTGATGCCGGACGTGGAGATCGGCTGGCGTCTGGGCAGGCAGTTCTGGGGCCAGGGATACGCCTCAGAGGCCGCCCACGCGGTCCTGGAGTTCGCACTCCAGGACCGCGGGCTCGACCGGGTCGTCGCCATCACCCACATCAGCAACCAGGCGTCCGAGAACGTCATCGGCAAGCTCGGCATGACCGAGGAGCGCGAGGCGACCCACCCGGAGTTCGACGTCCCCCTGCGGGTCTACGCGATCGACCTCACCGAGTACGAGGCCTGACGACCCGGGTCAGGAGCGCCTCAGTGGCGCTCGGGCAGGTCCCGCTCCGCCGGCAGCGACGTCAGGTCGCGGGCCGTGGGCGAGGCGGCGGCGCGCGAGGACGCGGCGGGCACCGGCTTCTTGCCGCAGAACGCCGCCTCCAGCGTCCCGCCGAGCGCCGTGTTGGCGGCACCGTGGTTCGAGGTGTTCGCCATCGCCGAGACGCTGCGGCGGCCGTCGCGGGTCGAGAAGGTGTACGTGTAGAAGCCCTGCACCGTGCCCGTGTGCCCGTACACCTGCGTGCCGCACGACAGGTTGTAGCGGCGCAGACCGAGCCCGTAGAACCGGGTGTTGGTGGCGTCGGTCGGGGTGACCGTCGTCATGGCCTCCATCATCGCCGGAGACAGCAGCCGGCCGCGCATGAGCGCGCTGGTGAAGGTGTTCAGGTCGGCGGGGCTGGAGATGACGGCCCCGGCGGACTGCGCCCAGGAGACCGTCTGCTCCGTGGAGTCCACCAGCGCGCCGCCCTCCTCGTCCGGGTGCAGGTAGCCGCGCACGTGGGCGCCCTTGATGCGGGTGTCGGGGTGCACGTACGACGTCCTGGTCAGCTTCAGCGGCTTGAAGATGCGGCGCTCGTACGCGTCGGCCACGGGCCGGCCCGTGAGCTTCTCGATCAGCATGCCGACGACCACGAAGTTGGCGTTCGAGTACTGGTAGGAGACGCCGGGCTGGGTGGTCCGCGGCTCGCTCAGCGAGAGGTCGACGAGCTCCTGGTAGCTGAACACCCGGTTCCGCACGGCCTCGAAGCCGGGCACCGTGTGCTCGAACATCGCGTTCGTGTAGTCGGCGAGACCGCTGCGGTGGGTCAGCAGATGACGGACCGTGATGCGGTCGTCGGGGAGCAGGCCGGGCAGGTAGGTGTTGACCGGCGTGTCGAGCTGGAGCCTGCCCTCCTCCACCAGCTGGAGCAGCACGACGGTGGAGAACGTCTTGCTGACGCTGCCGATCCGGAAGCGCGAGTGGATGTCCATGGGCGCGCCCGAGACGCGGTCCTGGACGCCGACGGTCCGGCTGCGGACCCCGTCGGGACCGACGAACCGGGCCATCGCGCCCGGCGCGCCGTTGGCCATGGCCGAGTTCAGCGCGGCGACGACTCCGTCCATGTCGGGGGCGGGGACCGCGGGAGTCCCGGCGGCGGCGGGCGCGACGGGAGCGGCGAACGCGCTGGTGGCGGGGGCGACGCCCGCGGCGAGGGCGGCGATCAGGGTGGCACTCACGGCCAGGCGTCGGTGCGACGACAGGGGCACGGTGATTCCTCGACTTCTTCCGAATCGTTCGTTACGGCGCACGGCGCACGGCGGACGGGCGCCGCAGGGCACCGGGAACACCCGACCGTGCGGCCTGGCCCCGTTACCCATGGATCATGAGTGCCAACGTCCGAGAACGGTTCCTGACACGGGGCACGGGTTGCGGAACCGGCACGTCCGCGCCGATGCGCAAGGGCCCGGCCGGTCGAGGGAGTCGACCGGTCGGGCCCCTGGGGATCACACGGGGTTCAGTCGTTCACGGCCGTTCCCGGCCGGTGACCATGCGATGTCGAACGATCAGGCGATGTCGAACCGGTCCAGCTCCATGACCTTGGTCCACGCGGCGACGAAGTCCGTCACGAACTTCTCCTTCGCGTCGTCGCTCGCGTAGACCTCGGCCAGCGCGCGCAGCTCGGAGTTCGAGCCGAAGACCAGGTCGGCGCGGGTGCCCGTCCACTTGACCTCGCCGGTGGCGGAGTCACGGCCCTCGTAGGTGGTGGCGTCCTCGGAGGTCGCCGTCCACGTCGTCCCCATGTCGAGCAGGTTGACGAAGAAGTCGTTCGTCAGGGTGCCCGGGGTCGTGGTGAGGACACCGTGCGCGGACTGCTGGTGGTTCGCGCCCAGGACGCGGAGGCCGCCGACGAGGACCGTCAGCTCCGGCGCGCTCAGGGTCAGCAGGTTCGCGCGGTCGATCAGCAGGTACTCGGCCGGCAGGCGGTTGCCCTTGCCGAGGTAGTTGCGGAAGCCGTCGGCCTGCGGCTCGAGCGCGGCGAAGGACTCCACGTCCGTCTGGTCCTGCGCGGCGTCCACGCGGCCCGGGGTGAACGGCACCTGGACGTCGAAGCCGCCGTCCTCGGCGGCCTTCTCGACGGCCGCGGAGCCCGCGAGCACGACCAGGTCGGCGATCGAGACCTTCTTGGCGCCCGCGGCGTCGAAGGAGGCCTTGACGCCCTCGAGCGTGCGCAGCACCTGGGCGAGCTCGTCCGGGTTGTTGACCTCCCAGTTGCGCTGCGGCTCCAGGCGGATGCGGCCGCCGTTGGCGCCGCCCCGCTTGTCGCTGCCGCGGAAGGAGGACGCCGCGGCCCAGGCCGCGGAGACGAGCTGCGCGACCGTGAGGTCGGAGCCGAGGATCTGCTCCTTGAGGGAGGCGATGTCCGCGGCGTCGAGCGTCTCGCCCTCGCGCGCCGGCAGCGGGTCCTGCCACAGGAGGACCTCGGAGGGGACCTCCGGGCCGAGGTAGCGGACGGCCGGACCCATGTCACGGTGCGTCAGCTTGTACCAGGCGCGGGCGAAGGCGTCCGCGAACTGCTCCGGGTTCTCGTAGAAGCGCCGCGAGATCTGCTCGTAGGCCGGGTCGAAGCGCAGCGAGAGGTCGGTGGTGAGCATCGTCGGGAGGTGCTTCTTCGACGCGTCGTGGGCGTCGGGGATGATCGCCTCGGCGTTCTTCGCCACCCACTGGTTCGCACCGGCCGGGCTCTGGGTGAGCTCGTACTCGTACTCGAAGAGGTGCTTGAAGAGGTCGTTGCTCCACTGCGCGGGCGTGGTGGTCCAGGTGACCTCGAGGCCGCTGGTGATCGCGTCGGCGCCCTTGCCGGTGCCGTACGAGTTCGCCCAGCCGAAGCCCTGCGCTTCGAGCGGAGCGGCCTCGGGGTCGTCGCCGACGTTGTCCGCGGGGCCTGCGCCGTGGGTCTTGCCGAAGGTGTGGCCACCGGCGATGAGGGCGACGGTCTCCTCGTCGTTCATCGCCATGCGGCGGAACGTCTCACGGATGTCGCGGGCCGCGGCGACCGGGTCCGGGTTGCCGTTGGGGCCCTCGGGGTTGACGTAGATGAGGCCCATCTGGACCGCGCCGAGCGGGTTCTCCAGCTCGCGGTCACCGGTGTAGCGCTCGTCGCCGAGCCAGGTGGTCTCGGGGCCCCAGTAGACGTCCTCGTCGGCCTCCCAGACGTCGGCGCGGCCACCGGCGAAGCCGAAGGTCTTGAAGCCCATCGTCTCGAGGGCGACGTTGCCGGTGAGGATCATGAGGTCGGCCCAGGAGATGTTCTGGCCGTACTTCTTCTTCACCGGCCACAGCAGACGGCGGGCCTTGTCCAGGTTGCCGTTGTCCGGCCAGCTGTTCAGCGGCGCGAAGCGCTGCTGACCGGCACCGGCGCCACCGCGGCCGTCGCTGATGCGGTACGTGCCCGCGCTGTGCCAGGCCATGCGGATCATGAGCGGGCCGTAGTTGCCGAAGTCGGCCGGCCACCAGTCCTGCGAGGTGGTGAGCACCTCGGCGATGTCACGCTTGACGGCCGCGAGGTCGAGGGCGCCGAACGCCTCGGCGTAGTCGAACTCCGCACCGAGCGGGTTCCCCACGACGGGGTTCGTGGCGAGGATCTTCAGGTTGAGCCGCTCCGGCCACCACTGGCGGTTGCCGCCGCCCTGGGTCGGGTGCGCGGCACGGCCGTGCGCGACCGGGCAGCCGCCCGTGCCCTCGGGGGAGGGGTCGGTGACGATTGCGTCGTGGTTCTCGGACATGCAAATCCTTCCGGACGGGGCGGATCGTGGTGCTCAGCCGGGGCGGGCACCAGTGGGGTGTCTCGTGCCCGACCGGAGCCGTGGTGTGCCTTGGCTATTGCCGGAACCGATCCTACGATGGACAGAGTCCAAGTCAAGAACCACGCCAATCATCGGAAGGGGTGAGCCGAAATGAGTGACCTGCTGGAGCGCCTGCGTGCGCGTGGCTGGCGTATGACATCCCAGCGGCGTGTCGTCGCGGAGGTCCTCGCCGGCGAACACGTCCACCTCACGGCCGACGAGGTGCACGCGCGCGCCGTGGCACGCCTTCCGGAGATCGCGCGGGCGACCGTCTACAACACGCTGGGTGAGCTGGTGGCCCTAGGTGAGGTCGTGGAGCTCTCCACGGACGGCCGGGCGAAGCGGTACGACCCGAACGCGCACCACGCGCACCAGCACCTGGTCTGCTCGAACTGCGGCATCATCCGCGACGTCCACCCGACGGGGGACCCGCTGACGGTCCTCCCGCCCGCGGAGCGGTTCGGCTTCACCGTGTCGAAGGCCGACGTGACGTACCGCGGGCTCTGCCCCGTCTGCGCCTGACAGGGAACGCAGGGGAGCCCCTCCACCGTGGCGGTGGAGGGGCTCCGTGCGTCGCCGTGAGGCGGCGGCGTTCCTACTTGAGCGCGGCGAGCGCGTCCTCGTAGCTGGGCTCCTCGGCGATCTCGCCGACGAGCTGCGCGTGCAGGACGGTGTCGTTCTCGTCGAGGACGACGACCGCGCGGGCGGTCAGGCCGGCGAGCGGGCCGTCGGCGATCTCCACGCCGTAGTTGGTGTGGAACTCGCGGCCGCGGAGCGTCGAGAGGTTCTTGACGTTCTCGAGGCCCTCGGCGCCGCAGAAGCGGGCCTGCGCGAAGGGGAGGTCGGCGGAGATGCAGAGCACCACCGTGTTCTCCAGCGTGCCGACCTTCTCGTTGAACGCGCGGACCGAGGACGCGCAGGTCGGGGTGTCGACGCTCGGGAAGATGTTGAGGACCTTGCGCTGACCGGCGTAGTCCTTCAGCGACTTGTCCGCCAGGCCCTCGGCGACGAGCGTGAAGTCAGGAGCCTGGCTTCCCGGGGTCGGCAGGGTGCCGTTGACCTGTACCGGGCTGCCCTTCAGCGTGACCTGGGCCATGGGAGATCTCCTTCGGACGATGTAAGTGACAACGAGGGGAATCGTACGGCGTGGTGGCCCGGCCGTCGGACACGTCCGTCAGGTCGGGCCCGTCGTGATCGATCACAGGTGGTTCATGGTGATGAACGGCTGCAGCTCCTCGGGGTGGCGTCCACCGACCGCCCGAATGGCTGAAAGTGTGCACTGGGCACGCACGCCTTCGCCTTGACGCCTTTGGTTCAGACCTTTAGGTTCCACCCTCGATGGTGATCGGTCGTTCACATATCTGAAGAAGGAGCAACCCCATGGTCATACGACGCGGTGCCTCCCACCGGAAGCGCGGGGGAGGGACTGTGCTGCTCACCGTTCCCCTGCTGGCCGCCGCCCTCCTCGCCACCCTCGTCGCGGGACCCGGGGGAGGCAGTGCCGAAGCGGCCCCCACCACGTTCACGCACCCCGGCGTCCTGGTCTCCCGCGGTCAGCTCGACTTCACCCGGGAGCGGGTCAACGCCGGTGCGCAGCCCTGGAAGGGCGCCTACGACCAGATGGCGGCGAGCAAGTACGCCTCGCTCTCCCGGGTCCCGAAGCCCCGTTCCGTCGTCGAGTGCGGCTCGTACTCGAACCCGAACAACGGCTGCACCGACGAGCGCGAGGACGCCATCGCCGCGTACACGCTCTCCCTCGCCTGGTACGTCACGCGGGACAGCCGGTACGCCCAGAAGGCCATCGAGATCATGGACGCCTGGTCCGGGGTGATCACCGACCACACCAACTCGAACGCGCCCCTGCAGACCGGCTGGGCCGGATCCTCCTGGCCACGGGCCGCGGAGATCATCCGCTACACCTATACCGGCTGGCCGCAGGCCCGCGTCGACCGGTTCAAGACCATGCTGCGGAACGTCTACCTCCCTGAGGTCGCCAACGGCTCCCACTCCAACGGCAACTGGGAGCTCAGCATGACCGAGGCGGCCATCGGCATCTCCGTCTTCCTGGAGGACCGCGCCGCGTACGACAAGGCCGTGGCCAAGTTCCGCGGCCGCGTCCCCGCGTACATCTACCTCGCGAGCGACGGCGCCCTGCCGAAGGCGGCCCCGGGGAGCGGCCTCGACACGCGCGACGAGATCGTCCGGTACTGGCAGGGGCAGACGACCTTCGTCGACGGCCTCACGCAGGAGACCTGCCGCGACCTCACCCACACCGGCTACGGCCTGTCCGCCATCTCGCACATCGCCGAGACGAGCCGGATCCAGGGCCAGGACCTCTATCCCGAGGTCGCCGACCGGCTGCGGCACGCGCTCGGCCTCCAGGCCAAGTACGAGCTCGGCGCGGCGGTCCCGAGCTGGCTCTGCGGCGGCACGCTCAAGGACCACCTCGGGCCGGTCACCGAGGTGGGCTTCAACGCGCTCCATCACCGCATGGGGTACGGGATGACGAACACCCAGAACCTCACCGAGTCCCGGCGTCCGGCGGGCACCGACAACCTGTTCGTCGCCTGGGAGACCCTCACCCACGCCGGCAACCCCAACTGACCGTGACGCGCGGGGGAGTCCGCACCTCTTGACGCCCCCTTACTTCACTTCTTAAATCATGGGGGCACCCAAGGCCCTTGCTGTGTCATGGACATGGTAAGGGTCTGCCTTCCCCCACACCCGACGGAAGTGAGAGTCATGCCCTCCGCCCGTTCAGCACGGCGGCCGCTGTTCACCGCCGTGACCGCACTCGCCCTGGCCCTGGCCACCGCGGCACTCGGTCCCACCGGCCCCACCCGGCCCACCGGCCCCGCCGACGCGAGCGCAGCCCTCCGAACCGCCGCCCTCCAGCCGGCGGCCGACGCGGCCGCCGTCACCTTCTCCGACACCTTCGACGGCGCCGCGGGGCTCCCCGTGGACGGCTCGCGGTGGCAGATCGAGACCGGTGACAACGTCAACAACCACGAGCGGCAGTACTACACGGCCGGCAACCGCAACGCGGCCCTCGACGGCCAGGGCCACCTCGTGATCACCGCCCGCAAGGAGAACCCCGGCAACTACCAGTGCTGGTACGGCCGGTGCGAGTACACCTCGGCGCGGCTCAACACCTCCGGGAAGTTCACCGCGCAGTACGGCCACGTCGAGGCCCGGATGAAGGTGCCGCGCGGTCAGGGCATGTGGCCCGCGTTCTGGATGCTCGGCAACGACCTCGGCCAGGTCGGCTGGCCCGCCTCCGGCGAGATCGACATCATGGAGAACGTCGGCTTCGAGCCGTCCACCGTGCACGGCACCCTGCACGGCCCCGGCTACTCCGGCTCCGGCGGCATCGGCGCGGGCTACACCCTGCCCGGCGGCCAGGCCTTCGCCGACGCCTTCCACACCTTCGCCGTCGACTGGTCGCCCGGGAAGATCACCTGGTCCGTGGACGGCACCGTGTACCAGACCCGTACGCCCGCCGACCTCGGCGGCCGCGCCTGGGTCTTCGACAAGCCGTTCTTCCTCATCCTCAACCTCGCGGTCGGCGGCTACTGGCCCGGCGACCCCGACGGCTCGACCACCTTCCCGCAGCAGCTCGTCGTCGACCACGTCCGCGTCACCACGGCGGACACCCCGACCACCGGGGGACCGATCACCGGGATCGGCGGCAAGTGCGTCGACGTGGCCGGAGCGAACAGCGCCAACGGCACCCCCGTGCAGCTCTACGACTGCAACGGCACCGGCGCCCAGCGATGGACCGTGGGGACCGACGGCACGGTACGGGCGCTGGGCAAGTGCCTCGACGTCACCTCCGCCGGTACGGCCGACGGCACCCCCGTCCAGCTGTGGGACTGCAACGGCAGCGGCGCCCAGCAGTGGACCGCGAACGCCGCCCGGGACGTCGTCAACCTCGGATCCGGCAAGTGCCTGGACGCCACCGGCAACAGCTCGGCCAACGGCACCAGGCTGCAGATCTGGTCGTGCGGCGGCGGCGCGAACCAGAAGTGGACGGTGACGCGCTGACCGGCCGGTTCCGTCCGGTCGGGGACCTGCCGCCGCCCCCCGGCTTCGTCCGGTCCGAGGCGCGCCGCCCCGCCGGCTTCTTCCGGTCGGGACGCGCTGACCCGCTGGAGGTGACGCGCTGACCTGCGAAGCCGTCGGCCGGCGGCGCGGGCCGCCCGCCTAGGCTGTACCCGTGCCGCCCACTCCCCGCCTCCACCGCGTCGCCGTCCTCGTACTCGAAGGGGCGAAGCCGCTCGACGTCGGCATCCCCGCGCAGGTCTTCACGACCCGCGCGAGCATGCCGTACGAGGTGAGGGTGTGCGGCGCGGAACCCGGTCTGGTCGCCGGGGGCGACGGCCTCTCGTACGCCGTCGCCCATGGCCTCGACGCGCTCGCCTGGGCCGACATCGTCTTCGTCCCCGGCTACCGCTTCCCCGACCGCGAGGACCCGCCGCGCGGTGTGGTCGACGCGCTGATCGCCGCCCACGACCGGGGCGCCCGCCTCGCCGCCATCTCCACGGGCGCCTTCGCGCTCGCCGCGACCGGGCTGCTCGACGGCAAGCGGGCCACCACCCACTGGCACTACACCCAGGCACTCGCGGCGAAGCGCCCCCTCGTCCACGTCGACGAGAACGTCCTCTTCGTCGACGAGGGGAGCGTGCTCACCTCCGCCGGCGCGGCCTCCGGCATCGACCTGTGCCTGCACATCCTGCGCGGCGACCTCGGCGTGGCCGCCGCGAACCACGCCGCCCGCCGTCTGGTCGCCGCCCCCTACCGCAGCGGCGGCCAGGCGCAGTACGTGCCGCGCAGCCTGCCCGAGCCGCTCGGCGAACGGTTCGCCGCCACCCGCGAATGGGCCCTGCACCGGCTCGGCGAACCGCTCACCCTCGACGTCCTCGCCCACCACGCGGCGGTCTCGGCGCGGACCTTCTCCCGGCGCTTCGTCGAGGACACCGGGTACACGCCGATGCAGTGGGTGATGCGCGCCCGCGTCGACCTCGCGCGGGAACTCCTGGAGCGCTCGGAGCGGAGCGTCGAGCAGATCGCCGCCGACGTCGGCCTCGGCACCGGGGCCAATCTGCGCCTGCACTTCCAGCGCATCCTCGGCACCACGCCGAGCGACTACCGGCGCACCTTCACCAAGGGCGAGTAGCCCCTCCGGCCGGGTCTTGGCGCGATCCTTGCGGACCGTGGCGATCTCGCCTCTGTCAGGACCGTTCCCGGCGAGCGAACCTGGTGGCGACGCAGAAGTTGAAGGGACACCATTCATGACTCGCATCGCCATCAACGGATTCGGCCGCATCGGACGGAACGTGCTCCGCGCCCTGCTCGAGCGCGACACCGACCTCGAGGTCGTGGCCGTCAACGACCTGACGGAGCCGAAGGCCCTCGCGCGACTGCTCGCCTTCGACTCGACCTCGGGCCGCCTCGGCCGTCCCGTGAGCGTCGACGGCGACACCCTCGTCGTCGACGGCAGCCGCATCAAGGTCCTCGCCGAGCGCGAGCCGGCGCAGCTTCCCTGGGCCGAGCTGGGCGTCGAGATCGTCCTCGAGGCCACCGGCCGGTTCACCAACGCCAAGGCCGCCCGCGCCCACATCGACGCCGGTGCCAAGCGCGTCCTCGTCAGCGCGCCCGCCGACGGCGCCGACGTCACCCTGGCGTACGGCGTCAACACCGACGCGTACGACGCGGAGCTGCACACGATCGTCTCGAACGCCTCGTGCACCACGAACGCGCTCGCCCCGCTCGCCAAGGTCCTCGACGACCTGGCCGGCATCGAGCACGGCTTCATGACGACGGTCCACGCCTACACGCAGGAGCAGAACCTGCAGGACGGCCCGCACCGCGACCCGCGTCGTGCCCGCGCCGCCGGCGTCAACATCGTTCCGACCTCGACGGGCGCCGCCAAGGCGATCGGCCACGTGCTGCCGAACCTGGACGGCAAGCTGTCGGGCGACTCGATCCGTGTTCCGGTCCCGGTCGGTTCGATCGTCGAGCTCAACACGACCGTCGCCCGCGACGTGACCCGTGAGGACGTCCTCGAGGCGTACCGCACCGCCGCGGCCGGCCCGCTCGCCGGTGTCCTGGAGTACTCGGAGGACGCGCTGGTCTCCTCCGACATCACGGGCAACCCGGCCTCGTCGATCTTCGACTCGGAGCTCACCCGCGTCGAAGGCCGCCACATCAAGGTCGTCGCCTGGTACGACAACGAGTGGGGCTTCTCCAACCGCGTGATCGACACGCTCCAGTTGCTGGCCCGCTGACCCGGGCCGCCACCACCGAGCAACACCTCGCACGTCGCCCTCGCCGAACCACGGATTCGGCGGGGGCGACGTGCGTTCTGGGCAGTTGCACAGAGGGGTGGCGCGAGGTCTGGGCTCCTGCGGACAGACACCCGCCCCGGTGAGCTCGATCATGGCCTGGTCACGCTTGCGAGGACGCGCAACGTGCCGGATCCGTAAAGGAGTTCGTATGCCAGGGAGAACGAGTCGTGTGTTCGGCGGTCTGCTGCTCGCCGCCGTGATGGCCGTGTGCACCGCGCCGGGCACGGCCGGCGCGGCCGCCGACGCGGGGACCGCGGGCACCGTTCCGTCGGTCGGCACCGACTGGGGCCGGACGGGTCCGTACGAGGTGGCCGTCGACATCGAGGCGGTGCACACCTTCTACTACCCGCGGAACATGGGGCAGTCGGGCGAGCGCCACCCGGTCGTCATCTGGGGCAACGGGACGGGCGCCGTGCCCGGCATCTACAGCTCGCTGCTGCGCCACTGGGCGAGCCAGGGCTTCATCGTCGCCGCCGCCAACACCCCCACCTCGAACTTCGCGATCAGCATGCGCGCGGGGATCGACGTCCTGGAGCACCGGAACGCCGACAGCTCCAGCGCGTTCCACGGCAAGGTGGACCTCGACCACATCGCCTCGGCGGGGCACTCGCAGGGCGGAGCCGCCGCCGTCAACGCGGCCGTCGACCCTCGGGTCGACACCGCCATCCCGATCCAGCCGGGTCCGCTGACCGACCCGGACCTCATGGACGAGCCCGTCTTCTACCTCGCCGGCCAGCGCGACCTGACGGTGTGGCCGGCCCTGGTGAAGGCCCTGTACCGGGACACGGACCACGCCCCCGCCGTGTACGGAGAGGTCCGGGGCGCCGGGCACCTCAGCTCCATCGGCGACGGCGGGGACTTCCGCGCCCCGACGACCGCCTGGCTGCGCTACTGGCTGCTCGGCGACGAGAACGCGCGCGGGATGTTCTTCGGCCCCGGGTGCGGCTACTGCGTCGACAGCGGCCTGTGGTCCGGCTGGGAGCGCAACGCCGAGGCGCTCCGGATCCCGGGACCCGCGGCCTGATCGGGTCGCGCACACGGCGCGGCTCCGGGGCACGCCCCCCATAGGGGCTCCGTCCCGGAGCCGCGCCGTGCCGCGCCGTGCCGCACCGAGCCGCACCGAGCCGCACCGAGCCGCACCGAGCCGCACCGAGCCGCACCGTCAGCGGCGTGCGGCACGCAGCAGCAGGACGGCGCCGAGCATCGGCACGCCCAGCGAGAACACGAGCATCAACAGGAGCTCCACGATCCCGATCCGGGACGCGGCCCCGAGCAGCGCGCCCAGGAAGACGACGACCGGCACCGCCATGCCCGCGGCGGTCCCCAGGGCCTTCTGCCGCCCGGTCCACAGCGGCGCGCCCCAGAGCAGCACCAGGGCGGCGATCAGCGCGAGGGCGCCCACCCACGGGTTGAGCAGCAGGAGCACTCCCGAGGCTCCGAGCAGGATCGCGGTCAGCCTGCCCCGTCCGGCGCCGGAGACGGGCGCCTGTCCGGCCGGGGCCTCCTCGGCGAGGGCGGAGGCGGCGACGGTACGGGGCTCGCCGAGGCCGGCGAGGACGGCGCGGATCTCGTCGTCGCCCTGCGCGCCGCTGACCTCGATGTGCTCGCGGAGGTCCGCGAGGAGTTCGGCCCGGCGCTCGGCGGGCAGCTCGGACGTCTCGCGTGCGACGGCGTCGAGGTAGGCGGTGACGAGCGGGTGCTGGTCGGTGGTGTTCATGCGGAGTCCCCCTGTGGGTCGGTGAGGAAGTGATCGACGGCGTCCCTGAACAGCGGCCACGCCTGGGCGAACTCGGCGAGGGAGGCCCGGCCGACGCCCGTGAGCGTGTAGTAGCGGCGCGGCGGTCCGCTGGGGGAGTCGCGCAGCTCGGTGGCGACGAGCCCCTCGCGGCGCAGTCGTGACAGCAGGGGGTAGATCGTGCCCTGACTGGTGGTCATCACACTGACCGCGGAGAGCTCTGCGACGAGCTCGACGCCGTACTTCGGCTCGTCCCTGAGCAGCGCGAGGACGCAGTACTCCAGTACTCCCTTGCGGAGCTGGCTGGGGACCCTGTCGCCCGCCTCGTTCATTGCGTTACCAGGAACCATGCAATGCAAGATAGCTCGGGAAGGTGATCACGACAAGCCCGACCCCCGGGGGGTGCGTCTCTCCCCCGGGGGTCGGGCCCTGTTCCCGCGCTCTCCGTCAGCCCGCGGCCCGGTACGCCTCCGTCAGCTTCCCGACCGCGCCCGGGAGATCACCCGTGAGCAGCAGATGGTCCGCGTCGGCGAACGGCTTGGCCGTGGCCTCGGTGATGTGCCGGCCGATCCTCTGCTGGACGATCTGCCGCGCCACCGCGACGAGCTTCCGTCCCTCGGCGGAGTCGCCCCGGCCGACCGCCTGGAGCGCCTTGGCGGCGACCCGGAGCGCCCGCAGCGCGGGCTCCCCGCCGGACGGCGTCGGGGTGAGGGTGGTCAGCCCCCAGCCGTACGGGTACTGCGGGTCGTAGTCGCTGTCACCCACGTTGAGGGGCAGCTGGGCCTCCGACTTCGGCCAGGTCACCGGGAGCTGTCCGGTGAACGGCCGCCTGCCGTAGAGGACGTCGGCGACACCGTCGCCCTCCGTGCCCGGCAGCCAGGACGCGACCAGGGCGTCGACGGCCGGCAGCCGGTCGCCGACGAGCTGCGGCCGGCCCGACACGACCAGGACCGCGCACGGCATCGCCGCGCAGACCTTGTCCACCGCGGCCTTGTCGGCGGCCGTCAGTTCGAGGTCGTTGCCGTTGCCCACGTCGCCGAACCCCTCCGCGTACGGGGTCTCGCCGACCACCACCACACCGACGTCGTAGCCGTCGGTCGGCACGGACGCGTCCTTCGACCAGCCGATCCCGGCCTCCGGCGCGGCCTTCCGCATCCCTTCGAGGATCGTCGTACCGGTCGTGGTGCGGCCGGACGAGCCCTGCCAGCTGATGGTCCAGCCACCGGCCTGGTTGCCGAGGTCGTCGGCGTTCGACCCGGCCACGTACACCTTCTGGGCGGGCTTCAGCGGCAGGACGGAGCCCTCGTTCTTCAGCAGCACCTGCGACTTCGCCACGGCCTCCCGCGCCACCGCGCGGTGCTCGGCCGAGCCGATCGACGGCAGGTTCGTGGTGTCCGCGTACGGCTTCTCGAAGAGGCCGAGGCGGAACTTCTGGGTCAGGACGCGGGCCACCGCGTCGTCGATCCGCGCGGTGGAGATCCGGCCGGACCCGACCTCTGAGGTGAGGGTCCGGGTGAACTCCTGGTAGTTCGTCGGCACCATGATCATGTCGAGACCGGCGTTGATCGAGGTGCGTACGTCGCTGGGGTAGTCGCCGGGGATCTGGTCGATGGCCTGCCAGTCGCTGATGACGAAGCCCTCGAAGCCCATGCGGTCCTTGAGGACGCCGTTGATCATCTCGGCGTTGGCGTGCATCTTCACCGGACCCCGCTCGTCCCCGAGGACGTCGAGCGAGGAGTACGAGGGCATGACCGTGCCCGTACCGCGCTTCACCGCCTCCGCGAACGGAGCCAGGTGCACGGCCTCCAGCTCCGCGCGGCTGACCTTGGTGACGCCCTGGTCGATCGTGTACGAACCGGTGGTCGAGGAGCCGAAGGCGGTGCCGCCGTCGCCGACGAAGTGCTTGGCGCTGGTGAGGACCTTGTCGTTGCGGTCGAGGTCCTTCCCGTTGCGCGCGCCCTGCATGCCGTTGATGACGGTCTCCATCGCGGTGACCAGCGCCGGGTCCTCGCCGAAGGCCTCGTAGGAACGGCCCCAGCGTTCGTCGCGGGTCACGCAGAGGCACGGGGCGAAGTCCCAGGGGACGCCGGTCGCCCGGACCTCCTTCGCGGTGACGGCGCCGGTCCGCGCGGCGAGCTCCGGGTCACGGCCGGCTCCGATGCCGATGTTGTGCGGCATGATCGTCGCGCCGATGACGTTGTTGTGCCCGTGCACCGCGTCCACGCCGTAGATCAGCGGGATCTGGTGGCGGGTCGCCCGCGCGCGCAGCTGGTACGCGTCGACCATCGCCGCCCAGGCGGCGGGCGTGTTGGGCGTGGGGACCGAGCCGCCGCCGGAGAGCAGGGACCCGAGCGCGTACCCGGCGATGTCGCCCGGGGCCCGCAGCGCGTTGCGTTCGGCCTGCGTCATCTGGCCGACCTTCTCCGCCAGGGACATCCGGGAGAGCAGATCGGCGACCCGCTCGCGTACCGGCAGCCTGGCGTCGAGGTACGGCAGGCCGTGCGCGTTCACCACGACCAGCGGGGTCTCGGCGGGCGGCTTGGCGCCGTCGACGGCGAGCCGCAGCGGAATCGTCTCGGCGGACTCGGCCGAACCGTCCTTCAGGGTCTGCACGGTGATCGAGCGGGTCGTACCGGAGGGTGTCCCCGCGGGGAACACGACACTGCCCGTGACGGGCCGGTAGTCCTTCCCCGGCTCGGCTCCTCCCGGCTCGGTGCCGCCGCTCTCCGTCGCGTAGGACACGGTGACGGGCTCGCCGATCGGTCCGGAGCCGGTGGTGGCCACCGAGACGTCCACCCGGGCGCTGCCGCCCTCGTCGACGGGGTGCACCACGGACTTCGTGACCACCTTGGTGGTCAGTGCGGGCTCCGCCGTGCCGTACAGCTCGACGCCGTCCAGGGCGAACGACCCCGGCCCGCCGGTCGGCAGCGTGACCGCGTACCCCCACATCCGGTCGAGGCCGAGGACCTGGTCGATGCCGCCGACGGGCTGGTAGTCGGTCCGGTACTGGAACTCCGAGAACGGGACCTCGACGAGGTGCCAGCCCTCCCAGTCGTCGGTGAAGGAGGTCGTCCACAGCTCGGACGCCTCGCCGTTCGCCCCGCCGTCCTTGATCTCCAGGGCGATCCGCTTGCCCGAGCCGGGCGGCAGCGGCGCCGTGTTCTGGCCGTACCACCAGAACCGGATGCCCTTGTAGGCCGTCCAGTCGTGCGCCGGCCGGTCGAAGGCGAAGTCGTGGGTGAAGCCGCCCCAGCCGCTGATGTCGTAGCGGCCTTCGAGGACCTTGCCGCCCTCGGGGGCGTCGGCGCGCTCCCTCAGTTCGAGCCTCGGGTGCGACTCGGTGGCGTTCCCCCACGTGAACAGGCCCTCGGCGGGCGGTGACGCGAAGGGGACCTCACCCTCGAAGCGGTCGACGGCCCGGGGTGCGGGTTCCTGGGCGGCGGCGCTCGGCAGGCCGCCGGTGAGCAGACCGGTGAGGACGGCCGTCGCGGCGACGACGGCCGCGCTCACCGTTCTGCGGGGACGTGCGGGTGGCATGCGGGCTCCTTGAAGGGCCTTGGTCCGGGCCCTGTGCGGGGGAGGGGGACGGAGGGGAGCGAGGGGCGGGGGATCAGGCCGCGTTGTGGGTCCACTTCTGGTTGGCCCCACCGGTGCAGGTCCAGATCTGAGCCCGTGTCCCGTCGGCGGAGGAGTTGCCGGTGATGTCCAGGCACTTGTTCGCGCCCGTGTTGACCACGTCGTGCGTCGTGGCGTTGTACGTCCAGCGCTGCGCCGCGGTGCCGTTGCAGTTGTACAACTGGACCTGGGCGCCGTCGGCCGTCGAACCGCCGGTGACGTCGAGACACTTGCCGAGCGCCCGGACGCTGCCGTCGGCGGCGAGGGTCCAGCGCTGCGCCTCGGTGCCGTTGCAGCCGTAGAGCTGGACGGGGGTGCCGTCGGCGGTGGCGCCGCCGGCCACGTCCAGGCACTTGCCGGCCAGACCGGTCAGCGTGCCGGTGCGGGTCTCGCCGCCGCCGGTCGTCCCCGACCAGGTGAAGGTCGCGGTGGTGCGGGCGGGCAGGGTGTACGTGAAGGACTGGTTGCCCCAGTCGACCCGGACGGACTGGGCGGAGGTGCCGCCGTTGTGGGCGATCAGCGCCTTGGAGCCGTCGGAGTTGCGCCAGGCCACGTTCTGGACCGTGCTGTTCGCGGTGGAGTCGATGCGGTACGCGCCGGGCTTCACGAACTTGGTGAGGTGGCCCGTCGTGTAGTACTCGACCGTGTAGTCGACCTGTCCGGCCCGGGCGCCGCCCTCCTGCACGGTGATGAGACCGGTGCAGGTGCCGCAGCCGCCGTTGTGCGGGCCCATGTTCTGGTTGAGCCCGAGGCTCCACTTGACCAGGCTGCCGCTCCAGTTGCGGGCGTAGTCGACGATGTCCCTCATGTCCTCGTTGTGCTGGTTCCCGATCCAGGTGCCGCCCGAGTGCTCGGTGCTGAACTGCTTCACCGAGGGGTACTGGTTGTGGACCTGGGTGCCCACGGCCGGGTCGCCCGCGTAGCCGTGCCAGGCGATGCCGCCGAACAGCGGATCGTTGCGCACGCCCGCGTCGTTCAGGATCCCGGCGCCGAAGCCGGCGTAGTCGCCGTAGTTCCAGTCGTGGACGAGGACCTTGGTGGTGATGCCCGCGGCCCGGAAGGCGGGGTAGACGTGGTTCTTGGTGAACTCGACGAGCCCGGCAGGGTTCCAGCTCATCCCCGGGTAGTTCATGGCGGTCGGGTTGCCGGCCTGACAGCAGTTCGGCTCGTTCTGCACGGAGAGGTAGTCGACCTTCACCCCGGCCGCCTGGTAGCTCTGCACGTACTTCACCAGGTACTGGGCGTACAGCGGGTAGTACTCCGCCTTCAGCCAGCCCATCTGGTCCATCCGGCCGTTGTCCTTCATCCAGCCCGGCGCGCTCCACGGCACGCCCTTGACCCGGAGGGCCGGGTTGAGCTGCTTGGCCTGCGCGGTCAGCAGCCGGACGTTCGTGTCGTAGCCGTTGGAGCCGAAGTCGCCGAGATCGCAGCAGGTGTCGTCCAGGGAGACGTTCCCCGGCCGGGAGAGGTCCGAGGCGCCGATGGGGTTGCGGACGAAGGACAGACCGATGCCCTCGGTCGGCGAGAACAGCTTGCGCATGACGTCGTCGCGCGTGGCCGCGCTGACGGCGCCGCCACGGAGCAGATGGGCGGTGGTGTCGGTGATCGACGCGCCCCCGCCCTCGAACTGCTGGTACGTGGTGTTCTCGTTGACGGTGATCGTGTGGTTCGCGGAGCCACCGGCGGGGCCGAACGCCAGGGGGGCCTGCTGGGCGAGACCGCGTGTGACGGTACGGCCGCCGGAGTCGGAGGTCGTGGTGAGCCAGACGTCGACCCGCTCTCCCGCGGCCTGGGCGGTTCCGGGCCCGGTGAGGACCAGGCTGCCGGCGACGAGCGCGCCGGCGGTCAGCGCGGTGAGCGGCCGGAGGCGGCGGGCGCGGAGCCCGGCGGCCGCTCGTCGCTCCCGTCGCTCCACCGCCCGCCGGAGGAACGTGCGTACACGCCTATGTGTGTTATGCACCTGACAACCCTTTCGCCGTCTCGCGCCCAACGGGCAACAACAGCAAGCCTTTTATCAAGGCCTGAAGTTATGAGGCGCCCTTCTGCCCGTCAACCCTTCAAGCGTTGTCCGCTCTCATGGGTTGCGTTCGTTCGCTGCAAGAGCTTGGCGGCGACGCAACTCGCTTGCGAAGTTTGCGATACTCTTGCGTTCATGACGCGACGACTTGCTCAAGTGGCCAAGAAGGTGGGAGTCAGCGAGGCGACGGTCAGCCGTGTCCTCAACGGAAAGCCCGGTGTCTCCGAGGCGACACGGCAGTCCGTCCTCACCGCGCTCGACGTGCTCGGATACGAGCGGCCCACCCAGCTGCGGGGCGAGCGCGCGCGCCTGGTCGGCCTCGTGCTGCCGGAGCTGCAGAACCCCATCTTCCCCGCGTTCGCGGAGGTGATCGGCGGCGCGCTCGCGCAGCAGGGGCTGACCCCGGTCCTGTGCACCCAGACCAAGGGCGGCGTCTCCGAGGCGGACTACGTCGACCTCCTGCTCCAGCAGCAGGTGTCCGGAGTCGTCTTCGCCGGAGGCCTGTTCGCGCAGGCCGACGCCCCGCACGACCACTACCACCAGCTCGCCGAGCGCAACATCCCGGTGGTCCTGATCAACGCCTCCATCAAGGGGCTCAACTTCCCCTGCGTCTCCTGCGACGACGCCGTCGCCGTCGAGCAGGCCTGGCGCCACCTGGCCTCCCTCGGGCACGAGAGGATCGGCCTCGTCCTCGGCCCCAGCGACCACGTCCCCTCCCGCCGCAAGCTGGAAGCGGCCCGCGCCGTGGCCGAGGCCGCCGGCGGCGAACTGCCGGACGAGTACGTCGTGCGGTCGATCTTCTCGCTCGAAGGCGGGCAGGCCGCAGCCACCCGCCTCCTGGAGCGGGGCGTCACCGGCATCGTCTGCGCCAGCGACCCGCTCGCCCTCGGCGCCATCAGGGCGGCCCGCCGCCGCGGCCTCTCGGTCCCCTCGCAGGTGTCCGTCGTCGGCTTCGACGACTCCGCCTTCATGAACTGCACCGAGCCGCCGCTCTCCACCGTGCGCCAGCCCATCGAGGCCATGGGGCGCGCCGCCGTCGAGCTGCTCTGCGCCCAGATCCAGGGCACCCAGACGGACCCCGGTGAGCTCCTCTTCGAGCCCGAACTCGTGGTGCGCGGCTCGACGGCGCCGCCGCCGACCGTCTGACCCTTCCGCTCACCGTTCTCCGGCTCCGGCGCCGGGGAGGCCTCACCGC